>JADLCG010000266.1 GCA_020847355.1 Anaerolineales bacterium
GCGCGAAATTACTTTACGCTTATTGCGAAGCGACTGTGCCAAAGTTATTGGTGATCACGCGCAAAGCCTACGGCGGCGCATACTGCGTGATGTCTTCCAAGCATATTCGGAGCGACTTAAACCTCGCTTGGCCCACCGCCGAAATTGCCGTGATGGGTCCGGATGGCGCGGTGAACATCATCTTCCGCAAAGAGTTGGAAAAAGCTAAAGACCCCGTGAAAAGAAAAGCGGAATTGGTCGCGGAATATAAAGAGAAATTCGCCAACCCGTACGTGGCGGCTTCGCGCGGTTACATTGACGACGTGATCGAGCCAAAAGAAACGCGCCCGCGTTTAATCAACGCTTTGGAAATGTTGAGCAACAAACGCGATACCAGCCCAGCCAAAAAACACGGCAACATTCCGCTCTAAAGGCAGGAGTTTAGATATGTTTAGAAAAGTCCTGATTGCAAATCGCGGCGAGATCGCCGTGCGTATTATTCGCGCCTGCCGCGAATTAGGAATTGAAACCGTCGCCGTATTTTCAGAAGCCGATCGCAATGCCTTGCACGTCCGCTTCGCGGATGAAGCCTATCTGCTTGGACCCGCCCCTTCGAGAGAATCCTATTTGCGAGCGGATAAGATTTTCGAGGTTGCTAAAAAATCCGGCGCAGATGCGATTCACCCGGGCTATGGCTTTCTAGCGGAACGCGAAGATTTTGCGGCGAAATGTTTGGATTTGGGAATTACATTCATCGGACCCAAGCCGTCATCCATTGCGGCGATGGGCGATAAAGCCGAAGCGCGCGCAACGGTGATCAAAGCCGGCGTGCCGGTTGTGCCGGGCACGGAAGACGTGGGCAATATGACTGACGACGACTTACTGCGTATCGCCCCCACAATTGGTTTCCCGCTTCTGATCAAGGCGACGGCGGGCGGCGGCGGAAAAGGCATGAGAGAAGTCAAAAGCTTGGAGGAAATGCCGATCCTGCTTCAGTCCGCAAGGCGCGAAGCCGAATCCGCTTTTGGGGATGGCAATGTCTATCTGGAGAAATTGGTCGAAGGCGCGCGGCATATCGAATTTCAAATTTTAGCGGATACGTTTGGCAATGTCATTCACCTCGGCGAACGCGAATGTTCGATCCAGCGCCGCCATCAAAAACTTTTGGAAGAAGCGCCTTCTTCATTTTTAGACGACGACCTAAGACAAAAAATGGGCGACGTGGCAGTACGCGCCGCGCAATCCGTTGATTACGTCAACGCCGGAACGATCGAATTTCTAGTAGATAAAGATCGCAATTTTTATTTTCTGGAAATGAACACGCGCTTGCAAGTGGAACATCCGATCACTGAAATGGTGACGGGTATTGATATTGTCGCCGAGCAAATTCGCGTTGCGCGCGGAAGGCAGTTGTCCTATACGCAGGATCAAGTTCATTTCAATGGTCACGCCATTGAGTGCCGCGTCAACGCCGAAGATCCATTCAATAATTTCGTGCCTTCCACTGGCAGAATTACGCACAGCTTAATCCCCACCGGTCCGGGCGTGCGCGTGGATACGGGCGTATACCCGGGCTTTGAGATTACGCCATTTTACGATCCGATGATCGCCAAACTGATTGTCTGGGGCGAAACGCGCGCGCAAGCGATTTTACGAATGCGCCGCGCTTTGGAAGAATATCGCATCGTCGGCGTGCGCACGAACATTCCTTTCCATCAAACCTTGATGGATTCGCATCGCTTTATGGGCGGTCAATTTGACACGCGCTTCGTGGAAGAAAGATTCTCCATGGACGACGCTTTTCAAGCTGACGAATCTCACGCTGAAATCGCGGCGATCCTCGCCACATTGGTCGCGCATCAAGCCAACGAGCGTTCCGCGCAAGTGGTGCGGCGCAACGAAAGAGATACCAGCAACTGGAAGTGGGTTGGGCGCTGGGAAAGAATGCACAGGTAGCGCGGTTTTCAAACCGGAGGCTGAATATGAAATATGTAACTACAGTTAACGACAAAGAATACACGATTGAGATTGTGGACAATCATCACATTCGCATCGGCGACCGCCTGATTCCGGTAAATTTTGAGGCAGTGAGCGGGCAACCTGTTTTTTCCTTAATCTCGGACGGTAAATCCTACGAATCGTTCATCTATGAAGGCGATGAAGATCACTGGCAGGTGCTGTTACGCGGCAGACTCTTTCAGGCAAAAGTAGAAGATGAAAGAGAAAAACGTCTCAGGGTGGCGGCGGGCGGCGGCGTTTCTGAAGGCGGAGAATTTCTCCTCAAAGCGCCAATGCCCGGTTTGGTTGTAGCCGTGCCGATTGAGGAAGGTCAGGAAGTTGAAAAGGGGCAAGTGCTGATGATTCTCGAATCGATGAAAATGCAAAACGAGCTAAAAGCCCCGCGCGCCGGAAGGATTGAGCGCATTCGCGTCAAAGCGGGCGAAAGCGTTGAGCAAAAACAAACCTTGTTGAGCATTCATTAGAAAAGCAAACACAGTCACCCGACAAAGGTGGCTGTGTTTTTTTTAGGAGCGTTTATGAACGGACAAGAAATTGAAAGCAAATTTTACGTGAGCAATCTCAAAAAAATAAAGGCTAAGTTGACCGGCTTGGGCGCGATATTAATCCAACCGAGAGTCCATGAAGCCAATTTGAGATTTGATACGCCCAAGCAGGATTTACGAAAAACGGGGCGAGTCTTGCGCTTACGTCAAGACGAAACCGCGAAGATGACCTATAAAGGAGCGAGCAAAGCCGTCAAAGGCGTCGCTCACCGCAAAGAGATCGAATTTGAAATTGCCAATTTTGCGGCTGGAAAAGAACTGATTGAAGCGCTTGGGTATGAACTTATCCTCTTTTATGAAAAATATCGCACAACCTACGAATTGAATAAAACTCAAATCATGCTGGATGAATTGCCTTATGGAAATTTTGTAGAAATCGAAGGGCGCAACATTAAGAGCATTCAAAAGACGGCTGGCATATTAGGCTTAGATTTTTCAAAGGCAGTAACGGCGAGTTACCCCGCCTTGTTTGAAAGAGTCGCTAAGGGAATGAGAATAGACACACGCGCTTTAAGTTTTAAGGCATTCAAAAGTAAAAAGCCCAATGCGGAGAAATTGGGAGTCGAAAAAGCGGATTGAAAGTTCAGTCTCAGGTTGGTTTATCAACGCACGCGCCCCCGTTGGGATTCTGTTCAATTGATCTCTTGCATAAGTATTTGTAGGGCGGGTTTTCAACCCGCCATGTGCAAAATTTCAGAAGAACGTCAGGCTAAATACTCATATCTGAGTACATAGCCTGACCTACAATGGACTTTTGCAAGAGGTCTAATTTATGCTCAGGTTGGTTTATAAGCCGCATTCTGTCCAATGGCTTGCGCCATCTGGGCAATCATCTCTCTGGGCGGCGCGTCGCCGCGCCGCTCGTTGCGGCCTACCCGGAACTGGCTTCCTCCA
>JADLCG010000267.1 GCA_020847355.1 Anaerolineales bacterium
ACGGAAGTTTCATTTGCGATGTGTAAAATGATTGAATGTGCCATAACTGATTTCTCTTTTCGTAATTAATTCTTGACCAAAATTTGCATTTTCAATTTGCCCAGCGCGATGATATCGCCATGATTTAAGTATTGCTCATCGTTCGGCTGGATGCGTTTGCCGTTGATGTATGAACCGTTGGCGGAGCCCAAATCCATGAAGAGGATGCGGTTACCGTCGCGCTTGATGATGGCGTGCAGGCGGGAAACGCCGCCCGCGTAGGCTTGATATGGGGAAAGGTCAATATCCGGCATGATCGGCTGGCCTTCGCTAATGCGCCCCAGCGTAAATTCATTCTTTGAACTGAGCGGAAGCACCTGACCGGTATCGAGCAGGAAAATACTGCCCCATGAGTTACTGCCATCAAAGGGCTGATACACATCTTCGGTAGTCGGCGGCAGGTCTGAATTGAGTTGATTGGTAGAGATGTTCTGCGTGGTGAGCGCATCTTTACTGGATAATTGCGCGCCGCACTCCGAGCAAAACATAGAGCCGGACAGATTGCTGTGTTTACAATTTTGACAAACGATCATTTACGCTTCTCCTTCACGCCGTCGTCCAACAAAAGGGCGCGCGTACGATATTTGAGTTCCTTATTACCGCTATCGCTGAAAGCGTGCATTCTTTCGAGACTTTCGGCTTCCATCAAAGCGGTTTTTGCGAGCGCGCTTTCGCCTCTGGAAAGGAGATGGGTCGCCAGGTTTTGGAGGTGGCGCGAGGCGGAAGAGTATTCGCCGGCTTCAGCGGCAACGCGGGCGCGTTCCTGCATTCGATAGAGTGTTAATCGAGAAAGCGCGCCTAAAATTGCCGTGGGGGGCGCAGATTCGGAAGGGGCTTTAGCTTCGATATTTCGGGAAAGTTTAACGCGAATGGGGGAAACTGGCGCGGGGTTGGCGGTGATCGAAACTTTGACTGCGCCTTCCAGCAAAATCAATTCTTCAACGTCTTCTACGGCGCTAGGATCAACCACAAATTCAAACAGGACTTTGAGCGGGGCTTCGCGGGAGATAGGTCCTAAATGCATGGTGGAATCTAAAGCGATGCCGCCGCCTTCTGGTTGAAGGCGAAAGGCGTAATTTAGGCGCACGCCGGCTTGTCCGCGCCACTCCATGAGCACGTCATCCGCGAACATGGTGGAAAGCGCGTGGAATTTATTGACGAGAATTTTTTCAATATCTTTGGGCTGAGAGATATAAGCGGAACTTCCGCCGGTGCGGCTGGCGAGCGCGTCCAGAAAAATATCGTTCCATTCATGCCCTACGCCCAAGGCAGTGATGCCAATGTTGAGGCGCGCGGCTTCTTCGGCTAGTTGAAAACAAGCTTGTTCATCGCCGTAAGTGTGACCGTCAGTGAGGATGATAATGTGGTTGACGCGCGCTGGGTCCAACGAGCGTTTGACTTCCGCCAAGCCGGCATCCAGACCCTGAAAAATTTCAGTCGCTCCGGAAGGCTGGATTTGATAAACGCGATTCTCTTGTTTGTTCTGCGCCCAGTTAATTGCGGCGGGAATCATCACTTCGGCGCGGTCGCTAAAAGCGACTACGCTGAAAACGTCCTGCGGGCGCAAGCCGCGAATCAAAGTCACTGCCGCGGATTTGACCATATCTATCTTTTCGCCCTGCATGGAAGTTGAACGATCCAGCACAAGGCAAATATTAAGCGGCGGCGCTTGAATTTCTCCGGATTTCTCGCGCGAGCCGACCTCAAACAGCACGTAGAGTAATTGCGGCTCGGTAATTTTTACCAGATTAGGGCGGCTGTATAAAAAGTCGTAAACGACCGGTAAGTTTTCTTTAATTTCTGGAGGGAGCGTCGCATCGTATAAATCGCGGCGCTTTGGGTTTGAAAGGACTTCATAGGCTTGTTGCGCTTCCAGAAACATTTCTGTTTCTCCGGCGGCAACATTTCGATCGGGGTGCAGGCGTTGCGCGGCTTCAAGATAGGCGCGTTTAATTTCATCCTGCGTCGCATCGCGGAAAACTCCCAAGATTGTGTAAAAGTCCCGCTTGCTTGGAGCCATATTGTTTAGCCGATCATTTGCACGAGGATGACGGAAATGTTATCAGGTCCGCCGGCGGCATTAGCGGCTTCCACTAAGTTTTGACCGGCGCGGTGTAAAGTCGGCGCGTCGGTGATGGCGTGGAACATATCTTTCTCATTGACTACGCCCCACAAGCCATCGCTACAAATCATCAAATAGCCGGTGGATGGGAAGGGAACGGTAAAAATGTCGGCTTCTAATACTTCACCCTGACCCAAAGCGCGGATCAGGACGTTGCGATGCGGGAATGTGGCGGCTTCGTCTTTGCTGAGGTGGCCGAGTTCTTCCAGCCGTTTGACCAATGAATGGTCGCGGGTGATCGGTTCCATTCTGCCGTCTGGATAAACGGAATATGCGCGGCTATCGCCCACGTGCGCGATGGTCACTTGTTGCCCTAAAACCAAAGCCGCCGTGACGGTCGTGCCGCTCCCCGGCGCTTCGCGTTGCACGTATTTGTGAGCTTCTTGAATAGATTCTTCCATCACTTCTTGAAGCGAATCTTGCAACATTTGAGTAGGCAGGTTGTATAAGTAGGAATGGAATTTCTTGGTGATGTTGCCCGCAATAATTCGGACTGCGGCATTACTCGCAACTTCGCCAAATTGATGTCCGCCCATGCCGTCCGCTACGATATACAAGCCGAAGGGGATGCTTTCTGTGCTTCCAGAAACGGTGTTGGTAAAAGCCAGCAAACTATCTTCATTATGGTCGCGTTGTTTGCCTACCGATTGACCAACGCTTGCCACCAACTGCCGCATTTCGTAGTTTGTGTTCTGGTTGGATATGATCGCCGTAATTTGCTGATCGGACAACGGGGCAGTTGTGATCATATCCGCCGCGGATTTTGCTTTTTCAGGCTGGGGCTTCTCTTTGCCAAATAGCTTACGAAAAAAATCTACCACAAGGTCTCCTTTTAGGCGAACAGAGCGTAAACTTGATGGTCTGTTGAGCCAATGTACACAATATCATCATACACGATCGGCGA
>JADLCG010000268.1 GCA_020847355.1 Anaerolineales bacterium
CAACCCGCCTTCATCCCCAAACTTGACTCCATGCAAACCGAGTCCGCGCAGGGCGGCGAGTAAGGTTGTGGATGGGGGAGTATCTATTTGATGTTCAGCGCCGTTGATTTTTAAGGTGATGTTCATGTGAACTCCTAGCCTTTTAGTAAATGACTACGGATAGCATCCAGATGAGACCGCATTTGGTTTGTATCAATATCGAATTCTTTTGCGCTTCCAGATGTTTGATTAATAAAACTTTCAACTTGTTGCAAATTAATTATATTCTTTTTGAGTAAAAAGATGACGTCGTCCAAATCAGTATCAAAGCCTCTATCCAGTTTGCTTAGGGCAATACTATATGGGTCAAAGATATAAGCTTGAATATTTCCAAATTTTCCAAAATATAAGCTTCTGCTTAAGCCCGTTTGGGCGATTGGTATAAATTCTTGAATTGGAACAGCTTCTGTTTCCAGTTCGAGTTCGTGTGCAACCTCTTCAAGCGTTTTTTGAAATTCGTCGCTTTGAATATCGCTTCCTACATAATCAATGTCTAGTGTGTCGCGTGAACTGCCAAGTAGAATGAGCGCGCTTCCTCCAAGCAAATACAGCGTAGCAGGTTCTGGAAAGCGATTTCCGAGTTTTTTTAAAAACTCCTGAATATTCTCGCTGACAACCTTCTTCATTTGAATTTTTCCATATATTGGATAAGCCTTTGGGCGGCATGTTCATAAGTTCCCAGCCAGTTGATAGGTTGTCCGCTTAAGCTTTGATGTTGTTTTGCCAATTCAAAAAGCGAGTTCTCGTAAGCTTTAGTTATATCAACGCTTATTTTTTTTGAGAATAAATCGGGAAGTTCAGTTTGTGAGCCAAATAGCTTTAGTAAGCGCGCTTGATATTTTTTTTGAAACAACAACGCGGCAGTATAGTAAAACCGAAGCGTTACTTGAGCGTTTGCGGAAAGGAACTTGTCCGCTTCTTCTGCCTCGCTTGATAATTCAGGGCAACGTAAAAAAAGCGGAATTAAACTTAAACGTAAACGTGCATCCGAACTTTCCGCTAGTGATTTGATAAGAATTTCAGGCGTGAGTGATGGAGTGGGATTTGAAGAATCTCCCATCAAAAAACGCACATCGCGCGCCCAAAGCTCAGAAACTAATTGATCTTCAAATTCCAACTTTCGACCTTCTTTCAACCTTCAACTTCTAACCTTCTTAAAAATCACAGCACCTTCGTCACCTTCAAGCCGACCTTCGCGTTTTCAATAGCGCCTTGCGAGCCCATTGCCACCACCGCTTCTGACTTGGCGACTTTTTCCAACACTTCGCCAAAGGCAATAAAATCTTCTCCATTGGTGGACAAAACTTCATCGCGATATTTTTGGCGCATCGCATCCGTGCGACCCGTGATGTATCGCATCATGGAAGTGTAGCCTTTTGCGTCGGGCAGTTGATATGAGTCCAAGTCGCCGATTGCGGCGATGATGGCTTTCTTTAGTTCAATCTCTGAAAGGCGCGAAGCGTCCAAGCCTTTGAGAAAATCTGCGGCTTGATCATAATTCTCAATGGTGGCTTTGATATTCGGATCGCGATAAGAAAGGAAAGTGAATACGCCGGTCGCGTCGTCAAATTGGGCAAAAGCTCCGTAAGCGCCGCCTTGCACGCGAATCTTTTCCCATAAATGCGTCATCCGCAAATAACCAATGATCACGTCAGAAGAACCGTCTAACTCGTAACCGTTTTCGTAAAGATTTGCACCTTTACCCACGTAATTAACTTGCGCGGGAATCGCCAAGCCTTCTTTTTGAATATTCTTTTCAATTTCAAAATTTTTCAATTGCACGTCTTTAATCGGCAGTGCAAAAATGAAATTCTCCAAATGCGGCTTGAAGGTATTCCAATGATTCGCGTCCAACGTCACGTTCACCAAAGCGGCTTTGGCATTGATCAAATTATCTCGAATGGTTTCGAGTTTTTTCAAAACGTGATCCCATTTTTTATCAATCTCAGTTGCCAGTTCGCGCAGGGCAAATAAATAAGCAACGCCGCTGGTTTGGTCGTTGATCCAACCTGTGCCGCCAAATTGTGAGCGTAAACGCATGTTTGTAAAACGATGACCCGCAGGCGTTAATCCAGATTCCAAGCCCGCTTTTTCTTCCAGCACAATTTGCTTGAGTCTTTCGCGGTTGTTGAAATTGGTTGTGAGCAAAACGTCGCGGATGATATTTAACAGTTCGGTGGATTTGCCAACTGTGGATTTACCGCGAAGCATCAAATAAGCGCGGCTCTCTCTGGACCCGTGAACTGTGGCTGTGACCGACGATCCGTGGATTCCGCCCGTGCTTTTTCCGATTCTCTGCGAGAGTTTGACGTAATCTTCAGTTTCAGTTCCCACCTCAAATAAGGCGCGGGCGAATATTTCCGTGAGCGGAAGTAATTCTTGCGGGATGGCGCGCAAATCAAACGCCACATCGAGATAGACGATGCCGTTGGTGAAAAGATCGTGATACAAAACTTTCACGTCTTGCACTTGAATTTCCTCAATTGGAATGGTGTGCGTTTGCTGATCTAAATCTTTCAAATCTAAAACGGGCAGAGTTTCCAATTCCTCGGCGGAGTTGGGAGTCTCTTGCAGGGTCTTGAGTTGTTGCGCCGTTTTGATCAATTCACGGACTTGGCTTTCGCTCAACTCTGCGCGGGCGGACTTTAATCGGGTTTGCTCTTCTTCCGCAAAGCGCTTGCCCAGCTCAGGGTCAGGTTGGAAGCGGATGATCGTCTTGTGATTATTATCCAGCAAATAAGTCTGAATCAGTTTTTCAAAATAACGATTGTCGCTGGCTAATCTTGTTTTGATTTCATTCATCGGCGCTTCAAAAGCTAACAGACTAAACGGATCGCCGTCATGCAACCAAGTGGTCAGCGCGCGGAGCATCACCGCAATGCCGCGCGGAAATGCGCCTGTGTTATTTTCGCGCAATTGAAATTCCAGCGTGTTGATCGAAGCGGCGAGAGTGTCGGAGTCAATGCCGTTTTGCGCGAGGTCTTGCAGAGTCGCCGCAATCAGGTTTTCGATTTTCTTAGCGTGCTTGGCGCGCGTGCCTTTAAGTCCCGTTGAAAAAATCAACTCGCGCAATTCAGATTCAAGCCCAATGCCTGCGAGGTCTTCGCCAAGATTTGAATCAAGCAAGGCTTTACGCAGGGGCGAAGCGGGCGTGCCAATTAACGCATGACCTAAGATTTGAAAACTGAAATTCAATACAGGGTCTGCCGTATCTGGCAATTTCCAATTGACTGTAAGGTAATGTTTTTTGTCGAGGTCTTCCGCGTCTGCGCCTGCATCGTAGCTGTAATTAATTTTCTTGGCGCGCTTGAACGGCTTTGCCAACGGCACAGAAGATTTGACCTTCTTTCTTTTATAACCTTTGAGATAGCCTTCCA
>JADLCG010000269.1 GCA_020847355.1 Anaerolineales bacterium
GAAGAAGGGAAACAAATCGTCACAGCCAATCTGCCCGCCGTGATCAGCGTCGTGCAAAGCATTGGCGAACCGCGTTACCCATCCTTCATGGGAATTCGCAAAGCTTCAAAAGCCGAAATCCCCATTTGGTCGTTGAACGACTTGGGCATTTCTGCGCCAATCGAAACGATCAAGCGCACCGATCTCACTACGCCGCCCGCCCGTGAAACTGCGGCAGAAATCATCACCGGCGAAACGCCCGAAGAAATTGCCGAAAAGCTCGCCGATAAAATCATCGCGGAGAAAGTGTTATGAAAATTTTAGTTTATATTGACCACTTCAAAGGCGCCGTTCAACCTTCTTCTTGGGAGGCGCTGGGCGTTGCTAAAAAATTCGGCGCGGCTGTGGCGGCAGTCTTTGGCGAAAACGCAAATGAGGTCGCCAAAAGCGCGTTTGAATATGGCGCAGATGAAGTTTACGTTGCCGACGATTCAGCGTTGAAAGATTATCTACCCGAGACGTATGCCTCTACCTTATCTGCGCTCGCTTCTTCTCTTAACCCAAATCTGATTCTGTTTCCGACGACTAGTCGTACCCGTGAGCTAGCCGCCATGTCCGCAGTAGATTTGAATACCAATGTGATGACTGACTTAACTGGTCTAGAGGTCAACGGCGATTCTTTTACCGCCACCCGCCCAATTTATGAATCCAAGCTATTTGAAAAAATAACTTGCTCCGGCAAACCAGTCATCGCCACCTTGCGCGGACGCGCCTTCCCCAAGCCCAATCAAGAAGTTGGCAAGAGCGGCACGCTCAACAAAGTCGAAGCCAAAGGCGAAGCAAAATCAAGCGTGGAGGGCTATTCCGCCTCTGAAAACGCAGTCAACCTAAGCGACGCTGGGATCATCGTCTCTGGCGGGCGCGGCGTTTCAAACAACCCGGCATTAACTCCTCCGGCTGGCTTAGATGAAAAAGGCGCCGAACTTTGGCGCGCCCAACAAGGTTTCGCGTTAGTGACCGAATTGGCAAAAGTTTTAGGCGGAGCAATTGGCGCATCGCGCGCGGCAGTTGATTCAGGCTATATCCCCTATTCGCATCAAGTCGGTCAAACCGGCAAAGTGGTTGCGCCCGATTTATACATCGCCAACGGCATCTCCGGCGCGATTCAACATCTGGTGGGCGTGCGAAATGCGAAGATCATCGTGGCGATCAACAAGGACGCCGACGCCCCCATTTTCAAAGTTGCGCGTTATGGCGTGGTGGGAGATTTGTTCCAAATTCTTCCGGCGCTAACGGCGGCTTTCAAGAAGAAGTTAGGCAAGTAAGCTAAAAGTTACATCAAAGCCAGCGTTCTTACGAGCGCTGGCTTTTTATTTTTAAAACATCTACACATAACCTCTTATAAAAGCCAATCACAAGCAGGGCTTTTACTGGCGCTCTTTCAAATCCTCTTCTCTCTCCCGCCTTAGTACTAAAACCGCCAAAAAGGTACTTTTGTTCGATGGAACAAAAAAAACAAAACCATACAATCGGAAATGTTATTCTATTGTATGTATTAATACCATCAAGGAGAGAAAATGAAATTTTTATTGTCAGGATTACTTGTTATCTTTATGCTCGCCTGTAGCCTTCCATCAACCGTCCCAACTGAAATTGCAACCGCAGTAACAGAAGAAGCGCCCACCGAAATTATTACGGCTACCGAAGCCGTAATACAACATGAAATTATTCCCGTCAATTTGCCAAATGAAAGGAATAGTCATGCGGGAGATTTCGACTCTTCAACCACGGCAGACAAAAAATCCGCCGCGGGTGGAGACCGATTTACGTTTGGTCGTTTTGAACGCCCATTCAACGCCAATACTATGGATACTTACTTCCCTGAGATTGATATTGTAGACACCATGGTCTATCAAGACGAAACGTGGATTTACGGGGAAATTACAGTAAAGGGCAATGAAACACAGACGCTTAACGGCAAATACGCCCTTGAACTTGACTTGGACCTTGACGGTAAAGGCGATTGGCTGGTGATTGCCAACTCCCCCACATCTACAGATTGGTCTGTGGCTGGCGTACAAGTTTATCAAGATGAAAATCATGGCGTAGGAGATTTATCCGCCATGTATACCGATGAGAATGCCGCTTCCACAGATGGGTTTGAAAAGCTCGTTTTCGATCAAGGTCAGGGCGAGGATGCCGATAGCGCCTGGGTAAGGATATCTCCAAGCGATCTAAATACAATTGAAATCAGCGTGAAACGCTCTGTGTTGGGAAACCCAGAAAAATACCTAATTAACATGTGGGCGGGCCACTCCCTGCTTACCCCGGGCCTTTTCGATATCAACGACCATTTCACGCATGAACAAGCTGGCGAAGCGGATCCTGGGCTGGAAATCTTCTACCCAATCAAGGAAGTTGCGGAAATTGACAATTCCTGCCGGATGGCTGTAGGGTTTCAACCAACGGGTTTTGAGCCAGGGTTGTGTGAAGTATTTGTTCCCAATGAAGTGGTTAGTTCTCCGCAGGGTTGCAAAGCCAACCCAAGGCAAATTCTTGCATGTACTTTCAACAGCGATCCGTCCTATAGTTGCAATTGGAACAAAAATTCCTGTAGTTGCGAATGCGAATTTATCGGGCCAAAATAAAATTTAAAAAATATCTAAAATTAAGGGGCAACAAAATTTTACAACTTTGAAAAAGAATCTTTAATTGTGTTAAATAAACGCAAAACAGCGGCGTCTCAAAACGGCTTGAGGCGCTGCTGTTTTATCAGCTTTACAACCTTATTAATAGCGCAAAAGGTATAATCACAAAATCATGAAAATAAAATACAACCATACAGCAACTTATCTCATATTACAAACTATATCTTTTGCAATTTCCATTTTTCTTTTCAACATAATCATTATTAATCATTCTCCTAATTCTTTACGCGCTTTAAGTATGACTCTTCGTAGCGGTTTTGGAATGATAATTCCTATCGTTACTATTTTAATTTATCTCACTTTCCGCATCCCCGGCCATCTAGGAAATATAGTAAGCATGGCATTTGTCACGTCCCTTTTCGCCATGCCGCTTGCAGGGTTATGGGCATCTGGACAAACTCAAAGCACTGTGCTTAATGGAGTTATTCCATTGTATGATGCAGAGTCCTATTATATTGACGCTCTAGGATTATTAAACGGCTCTGATTTTTCGATTTTCTCTGCCCGCCGTCCGCTCTTTCCTGGGCTTTTAGCTGTTTTGCTTTCATGGACAGGGCGCAATCTGATGACATCTCTTGCAATTCTTACAGCCATCGTTGGCTTTTCATGCTACTTTGCCGCAAGAGAAATCCAAAGGACGCACGGTCCAGAAATGGCCACTTTAATACTTATTATTTTATTTCTATTTTTTCGAGCGCATAGCGGCGTTAGTATGAGTGAGAATCTCGGCGTAGCATTAGGGGTATTAGGTTTTACTCTTCTATGGCAAGGCGCTTCAAGTAAAAGTATTTTTTATATACTGGCTGGGCTATTTGTAACTACAATTGCTCTAAATGCGAGAGCAGGCGCTTTTTTTATGCTTCCTTTACTAGTTCTATGGACAGGGTGGTTATTCAGAGGCAACAACAAAATTAATTGGAAATTCGTTGTTTTAGCTTTAGGCGCGATCGTGATAGGGTTTGCCTCAAACCTAATAATTACACGTATGATTGCAGTTCCTTCCGGGATACCGTTTGCTAATTTCTCATACACATTTTACGGTTTAGCATCTGGAGGAAATTCTTGGGCGTATATATTTGACGTACACCCAGAAGTGTTGTCAATTCAGGAGCCTGAGAAAACAAAGAGAATCTATGAATTAGCATTTGAACTCATTCTCACAAAACCGTGGTTAACGCTACAAGGAGCGCTTTTTAACTGGAAAATGCTTTTCTCAGATTCCTGGTATAACATTTATGCTTATGTTAGCGGAGAAAATTGGATAATTAATGTTATTGCCCGTTGGGCGTTGTATCTACTTTCCATTATGGGTATATATTCATGGAGCAGAGATAAAAGCGACTCGATAAAAAGCCTGATTATGGTTTCATTGCTTGGCGTTTTTATTTCAGTCCCGTTTCTACCGCCAACAGACGCATATCGTATGCGTCCTTACGCGGCGAGTATTATCATATTGGGAGCAACGCCTGCTTTGGGACTTAATTTTATCTTTCAGCAGTTAAAAACAAAGTTTTTTATGAATAAAGAAGAAGTGAAATTCCCTTATTCAAGCGCCTTAATGTTTAGCGTAGGTTTACTTGCCATCACTTTAATA
>JADLCG010000270.1 GCA_020847355.1 Anaerolineales bacterium
TTCACCACTAAGACGCTCGTCCTTATTCCCATTGCCATCGCGATTAATATCGTGGTCGGCGAGTTGGTCGGCCGCCTCAAGCTACCTATTTATCTAGATAGCATCGGCACCGTTCTAGTCGGCGCAATTGCGGGACCCTGGGCTGGCGCGCTCA
The DNA here is from genome assembly GCA_020847355.1 of Anaerolineales bacterium. GTDB lineage: Bacteria > Chloroflexota > Anaerolineae > Anaerolineales > Villigracilaceae > Villigracilis. The sequence continues at coordinate 155 of JADLCG010000270.1, forward strand.
CCGGCGCGCTCGCCAATTTAGTTTGGGGCTTATTCAACCCAGTCAGCGCGCCGTTCTTTTATGTAGCGGCAGTGATTGGCTTCCTTGCCGGTTTAGCCGGAAAATACGGCGCGTTTGAAAATGAAACGCCGCGCTGGGTTTCGGTTTTAGTAGGCGCAGTGTTCGTCTTCTCATTAACTTTATTTGTGCTGGCGTTCATCAACGTCAATACAGATCAGGGATACGCAACCTATCCAAGTATGAGCGAACTCTTCGCGCGCTATAGCGTTATATTTTTTATAGCGATCATCATTGGCGCCGCGATTGGATATTTCCTCTTACAAAAAGGCGGTTATGCCGGTTTGTGGGGCTTGATCACCGGAGTCGTCGCGGCGATTATCTCCGCGCCAACTGCCGCGTATGTCTTTGGCGGCGTAACCGGCTCAGGCACCGACTTACTAGTAGCCGCTTTCCGCGCCAGCGGCGGCGGCATTCTTGCTTCCGTCTTGGCGCAAGGGAGCGTTTCTGACCCGTTTGATAAGATGTTATCTTTCATGGTGGTTTGGCTGATCCTCAGAGCCTTGCCCGCCCGCTTTAAATCCAGATAGCCCAAGCATAGATCGTTATTTCTCAGCCTGCTAATTTGTAAACCAGCGCAAGTTAGCAGGTTGACATTTAAACCGCCTCGCTACTTTCTAACAAAGCAAGTTAAAATCAAGCCATGAATAATTTTAGTATGTATATAGCCCGCGCCAGCGGACTGCATCAACTTCACCCGCTGACCAAAGTCCTACTGACGTTTTGCTTATTAATCGCCGGGCTGGCTCTGCCGGGCAACTGGACTAGTTACCTCATTATTCTCTTGGTTATCTTTCCGCTCAGCGTATGGGGAAAAGTTTTTCCAAATTTATTACGCATCACTTGGCTGGTCAGCCTGCCTTTCGCAATTTCTGTTATCTTAATCCAAAGCCTTTTTTGGGGAACTGGCACGCCGCTCTTTGAGTTTTGGATTTTCGCTCCTAAACTGGAAGGCGCGCGCTACGCTGTGATCAGTTTAGGGAAAATCATCTTAGTGATGTCTGACTTTTTGTTATTTTCCCTAACCACCCGTCCCGACGCGCTGATGATCGCCTTGAAACAAGCCGGAATGCCCAGTAGCATCGCCTACATCATCGTCACCACCTTGCAAATTGTCCCGAGTTTTCAAAGAAAAGGCGCGACCATTTTAGACGCACAACGTTCGCGCGGCTTGGAAACTGAAGGCAATTTATTTGTCCGCGCCAAAGCGCTTGTGCCGATAGTTTTGCCTTTGGTATTGGGCAGTTTGATGGAAGTAGAAGAACGCGCAATTGCGATTGAAGCGCGCGCCTTTAACTCGCGGCAAACCGAAACCAGCTTAATTGAGATACCCGATACCCAACTTCAGAAAAACTTTAGAACCGTCATTCTCATCGTTATGTTTCTGCTCATTATTTTCGGAATCCTATGGCGTTTATAAATATTCAAAATCTCACCTATCAATACCCGACCGCCAAAGCGCCGGTATTGCAAAATATCAACCTGCAAATTAACGAAGGCGAATTCGTGGCGGTGATTGGCGCAAACGGCGCAGGCAAATCTACTTTGTGTTACGCCTTGGCTGGATTTGTGCCGCATTTTTTCAAAGGGGAATTTTCCGGCGTTGTTGAAGTAAACGGAATCCAATCGAGCCAAGCCGCGCTGGCTGAATGGGTCTTGAACGTTGGGCTTGCTTTTCAAAATCCGTTCAATCAAATCAGCGGCGCAAAATATACCGTCTTTGAAGAAATCGCTTTCGGCTTGGAAAATATCGGGGTGGAAAGAGAGCAAATGAAAAGTCGCATTGAAGCGGCGATGAAGTTGACTGGCATCGCCGAGTTAGCGGATCGCTCGCCCTATTCATTATCCGGCGGGCAACAACAACGCGTCGCCCTGACCTCGATCCTGGTCATGCAACCCAAGCTTTTAGTCCTCGACGAACCGACCTCGCAAATGGACCCGATTGGCACACGCGAAATCTTCGCCGTGATTCGCGATCTATCCAATAGCGGTATGACGGTGGTGATGGCAGAACATAAAATGGAATGGATCGCCAATTTTGCAGATCGAGTCATTGCTTTGAAAGACGGTCAAATTTTGTTGGAAGGAAAACCAAACGAAGTATTAACTTCGGATGTATTAGCCGAGAATGGATTTGGCATTTCGCGTTACACCTCGACCGCGCGCGAAGCGCAGAAAAGAAATCTATGGAAAAAAGATTCTCTGCCGGTTACTTTAGAAGAAGCGGTAGAAGGATTTCGTCGTAAGTAGGCATTGATAATTATGAATATAACTATCTCCGATCTTCATTTTTCTTATGCGCCAAACGTCAAAGCCCTAAATGGGATTTCATTAACGATTAACGCCGGCGAGCAAGTGGCGATTATTGGTCAAAATGGCGCAGGAAAAACGACCTTGGTCCGTCACCTCAACGGCTTATTAAAACCAACTAGCGGTTCAGTCAGCATCGGCGATTGGGATACAACCAAACATTCCGTCGCCAAATTAGCCTCAAAGGTTGGGTATGTATTCCAGAACCCTGACGAACAACTATTTTCAAAAGACGTTTTAACCGAAGTTGAGTTTGGACCCAAAAACTTAGGGTATAAAAAAAATAAAATTGATCAGTTGGTCAAACGCGCTCTCGAGTTGACCGAATTAACCGGCAAACAAGAAACCAACCCGTATGACCTATCCCCCACTTGGCGCAAAATGGTCGCATTGGCGTCCATCCTCGCAATGGATACGCCGATTGTAATTTTTGACGAGCCAACCACCGGACAGGATTTTACAAACATCACACGCATCGCCAATGTCATAGCCGAATTGAAAAAAACGGGGAAAACGGTGATCACCATCACCCATGATATTGATTTCTGCGCCGAAAATTTTGAGCGCGTCATCGCCTTATCCAAAGGGCAGGTTTTATTAGACGGATCCCCTCGTGAAATTTTAGGGCAGGAAGAAATCCTCGCGCAAACCTACGTGGACCCGCCGCAGTTAACCAGATTAGGGAAAAAAATAGGTCTGCAAGAAACTGTAATTACCCCGCAGGAGTTTTTGAAAGCCCTCGCACAACGCGCCGGTTAACGTCCGCTTCTCTGCCTCAGCGCTTCAAACATGAGCGCCGAGCCCGCCACGCCAGCATTTAATGACTCAACTTCACCCAACATCGGCAGGCTGATCTTCCCGCCCGCCAATTTTCGAGCCGCTTCGCTAGCGCCGTTCGCTTCACTGCCAATTACTAACGCAATGGGCTGTTTCAAATCGCTTTCCCAGCAAGAAGCGCCATCCATATCCGCAATCCAAACTTGTAAAGATTTTGCCAATTGACCAATCTCATCCCAGCCCATTATACGGATTGGAATTTTGAAATGCGCGCCCATTCCAGCGCGCATTACTTTGGGCGCAAATACATCAGTGGTTTCGGGCGGAATCAAAACAGCTTGCACGCCCGTCGCCACAGCCGAGCGCAATAACGTGCCAAGATTCCCGGGGTCGCGAATTTGATCGGGGATTAAGACAAAGTCTAGCGTCGTCGGGATTGGCAGTTGAAAATCCTGTAAAACAGCGAGGACGCCTTGCGGCGCTTCCGTCTCACTGATGGATTGCATCACGCTAGCGGAGACCTCTTCCACATCCACGCCTTTCAACCTTAAATCTTCAACTTGCAACCTCCCTCTCTCGCTTAAACCCTCATCATACAAAACAAATTTTATTTCCCATTTACTTTTGACCGCTTCTTCAAACAAGCGCACCCCTTCAACGACGAAAGCCTGCGCTTCCCGCCGTTCTTTGGCGCGCCCCAACAAAGCGCGGACTAATTTTATTTTTGAATTTTGATTGGAAGTGATCATAAAGGGAAGAATAATTTGAAAGCGTCAACAAAAACTTTGACGCTCGCATCGTCAAACAAAGTCAAGCGCAGGGTCTGAAGCCCTGAATTTTTATTTACAGAAAAATAATTCTCAATGGCAGAAAAAATAACGCGCGCCGCCCGCTCTTTTGGAAAACCAAAAATGCCCGTTGAAATTGCCGGCAGAGCGATAGATTTACACTTCAATTCATCTGCCACATGCAAAGCGCCAGTCACAGCGTCTGATAATTTTTGATCCTCAGCGCCCGCTCCCCAAACCGGACCGACAGCGTGGATAATGTATTTCGCAGGCAGAGCCCCGCCTGAGGTCCAAGCCGGGCGCGCGTGCGAAACGAGACCATGTTGCTCAATCCACGCATCGCTCTCTTGTTGAATCGTCTCGCCGCCTCTCTTTACAATCGCCCAAGCGACTCCCCCGCCATGTTGCAAATGTTCATTTGCCGCGTTGACGATTGCGTCCGCTTCTTCAAGCGTCAGATCGCCTTGCGCAATTTGCAAAGTTTGCCCTGAGGCTAATTTCTTTTCAGCGACGGTTAAACTCATTTTTCTATTTTACCCCGTTAAAAATTTTGAGGCGCGATGTGCGCCTCAAAATAATTTACTTGGCTTGCGCCACTACTGCGGCGAAGGCTTGCGGGTTCTTCACGGCAATATCGGCGAGCATTTTGCGGTTAAGTTCGATGTTTGCCTTCTTCAACGCAGAAACCAACTTGCTGTAGGTTGTGCCGTTCAAACGAGCGGCGGCGTTGATACGCGCAATCCACAACTTGCGCAAATCGCGTTTACGAACGCGGCGATCGCGTGTGGCGTACCACAAACTCTTGAGCATGGCTTCATTCGCTCGGCGAAACAAAAGATGCTTAGAGCCGCGTTGCCCCTTCGTGATCTTCAAAACTTTCTTGTGACGTAAATGTCCTTGCGGACCGCCTTTTACGCGCATGTTACTTTTACCTCCTGCAAACTCGCGGGCGTCGGCAGGTTATGCCAGTTGTATACACCCGAAAGCCGCAACTAAAAAATGATTACGACGTTTGGAAAGATTAACTTTCCATGTTAGGAATCAAGCGTTTGATGCGCTTGATAATTGAGCGACCTTTGACCGGAATGGTCTTGCTCAATAACAGCTTGGTGCGGTCTGAAGTACGGCGGCGCAAATGGCTTTTGCCACCTTTGGTGCGCACGAGTGTGCCAGAACCGGTCAAACGAAATCTTTTGGATGTCGCTTTGTGGGTCTTGAGCTTAAACTTCTTTCCAGGTTTTGCTTTGCGAGGCATTGCTGGGGTTCTCCTTTCAGGAAAAAATAAAACCGCGATTTTTTTACCCGCGGACTTTCAACAGGATTAGGGACTTACTTCGCTCAGGCTTCCGCTTCTTGCTTAACTTCAGCCGAGTCAGCTTTCTCTTTCTTTTTCGCTCCGCCTTTAGTTGGCGCCAGCACTACGAGCATCGTGCGCCCTTCCATTTGCGGCGGAACTTCAATTGCGGCAATGTCTGAGAGGCTTTGAGCTACTTCCTTCAAATCTTCGAGCGCGATTTCCGGGTAGTCCATTTCGCGTCCGCGAAACTTGATCGTCACGCGAACTTTATGGCCCTGACCCAGCCAACGCCGCGCATCATCCACTTTGAAGCCGCGATGCGCTTCGTTCGTTTTGGGGCGCAAGCGAATTTCTTTGACTTCAATTTTTGTCTGGGATTTACGCGCTTCGCGTTCTTTTTTGGTTCTTTCATAAAGAAATTTGCCGAAATCCATCACACGGCAAACTGGCGGCGTAGCTCCGGGGGAAACTTCAACCAGATCCAAATCCGCATCGCGCGCAATTTGCAACGCTTGCTTAATGGATACGACGCCCACGTTACCGCCGTCGGCGCCAATCAGGCGGACCTCCGGCACGCGGATGCCTTCATTCACTCGAAATTCAGTAGCGCTTATAGCTTCTCCTCTTGTTTATCAGACAATAAATCCAGCCGGGGGCTGGTTTTTAACGGGCGAATAATACCATGAAGGCGGGCGAATCGTCAATAAAAACGCTAAAAATAAAGCCGCGTTGCGCGGCTTTATTTTTAGTCATAAACAGGGTTTACACATGCGGAATGAGTTTAGCGGCAAGTTTATCTTTGGGTTGAAAACCAGTAATTCTTTCCTTCACTTCGCCGCTCTTGAAAAGCATGAGCGTCGGAATACCCATCACGCCGTATTGCGTCATCAAATTGGGGTTTGCATCCGCATCCAATTTGACGACTTTGACTTTGCCAGCCCATTCGCCAGCGAGTTGCTCAACGATTGGCGCGATCATTTTACAGGGTTGGCACCAATTGGCGGTGAAATCCACCAGCACGGGCAAGCCTGCGCCGATCACTTCTTGCTGAAAATCCTGTTCGGTTACATATTTAACTTCGGTCATATCTACCTCCACAACAAAGATGTGCCGTACCTTGCCTGTATTACCTTCACATGATAGAATACTGCCCGCCTGAAAAAAACGGGCGCGTAGCTCAATGGTAGAGCAGCGGCCTTTTAAGCCGTTTGTTGAGAGTTCGAGCCTCTCCGCGCTCACTTGTAAAATCCTCTAGTCATAGAGGATTTTTTGTTGCGAGCGTTTTGTTGCGAGCCCCCATTGAGGGGGTGATATTCGAGCCGTCGCGCTCACTTGTAAAATCCTCTAGTCACATAGAGGATTTTTTTCTGCGAGCGCTTTGTCGCGAGCCCCCATTGAGGGGATAGTATTCGATCCGCCGCGCTCACTTGCAAAATCCTCTAGTTACATAGAGGATTTTTTTCTGCGAGCGCTTTGTCGCGAGCCCCCATTGAGGGGATGATATTCAAGCCATCGCGCTCACTTGTAAAATCCTCTAGTTACATAGAGGATTTTTTTCTGCGAGCGTTTTGCCGCGAGCCCCCATTGAGGGGATGATAGTAAAATCAAAAAGTCCCGAAGGCTTATATAAGCCTTCGGGACTTTGACTTACAGCAAACTATTCTTCATCATCTGCTTCTTCTTCGTCAAAAGCCAATAAATCAAATTTATCCAGTTCTTCGGTCATATCTAAATTTTCGAGAGCGTCTTCGATGAAGGCAATTGCGTCTTCATCGTCGGTTTGGTCCATGAGGCTTTCTAAATAAGCGCGGACATCTTCGCCGCCGATTTGCGAAAGCGCCCAAACTGTCGCGGAGATAATCTCGTCGTCTTCCTCTTCTTCCAGCAAACTCAGCAAAAGTTGACGCGCCGAATCTGCGCGCAATTCGCCTGCGGCTTGTACAGCCGCCAAGCGCACTTCCCCATCTTCATCGAGCAATTTGCTCACAACTTGATCCACCCATTGTTCGTCGCTGTTGCGTCCCATTGCAGTTAGGGAGCTAACGATCCATTTCTTTTCAGCCCGTTGAAACGCCGAACGGATGAGCGTCTCAACCTCAAACCTTGAAGAGAAGCCTAAAGCTTCCAGAGCCGCTCGGCGTAAACCGGCATGTTCTTCGCCATTGGCAATGGCAAGCAAAGCGTCTTCCGTTTGATGATGAAGTTCTTCGGGTAATTCTTCTAATTCGCCCAACAGAATAAATTCGCCTAACAAGTTTGCGGCTTCTAAACGCGGTTCTAGGTCTGGATCATTTTTGAGAATCTCGATCAATGCTGCGGCGAGGGCGGGATCGTCCGATTCTACGAGCAGGCGTATGGCGCTGGCGCGGACTTCTGCATCTGGATCATTTAGCAAGGCATAGCCGAGGTCTTCAAAAGAAACGAGGGTGTCTGAGTCTAAGAGCGCTACCAGCCCATTGAGCAGAGTCAGTTTTCGGGTCAGAGTGAGGCGGGGCCAGAGCGCCAAGAGCGCCTTCAAGTCCAGCGGGTCAATATCCGAAAAATGCGGCAAGAAGCGTTTCGGAAATTCCTTTTTATCTTGTAGCGCGTCCAGCACGGTTTGAAATGAAGTTTGTTCAGTCATAATTTATGGAGTTGGAATTTGAATCGGATTGATAAAATCCATCACGTTGACGAAAAGCATTAAGCCAATCAATAAAAGCATGGCAATGCCATTGACGGCGTTCTCCCATTCGGCGGGAATGCGTTTTTTGAAAAAGATTTCCGGCAAAGTGAAAAGAATTCTGCCGCCATCCAGCGCGGGGATGGGAAATAAATTGAACACGCCCAGCGAAATGCTCAACGCGCCAATCAGATTCAAAGTCCAGTTGGTGGGTTGCGGCGCGGCGGCAGGAGTTGGCGCGGCGGCGGCTTCCTGACGGCTGGTCACATCCTCTTCCACCGCCATATCAAACATATCAAAAATTCCTTTGAAACCGACAAAGCGGGCTTCTTCTGGAGCGATTGCGCCTTGAAGCAAAGCCACCGGCAAATAGACGATCGTTGCGGCTTGAAGCGCCGTCACGGTTACGCCGCCGCTCACGATTTCGGAAAATGTCGCCGGGCGGGTTGGATAACCCAACTGCACGCCCAACGCGCCTTCCGTTTTGGGGCGGGTAGATAAAGGCGTGGCGCTCAATTTAACTTCTGCGCCGTTGCGGTCAATCAATAAATTAACCGGCTGATCGAGATTTTTTTGGATCAAATCAATCGCCGCTTGAAGTTCTTCCACCGGTTGCCCATTGATGGCTTTGATCAAATCTCCGTCTTGAACGCCCGCTTCAGAGGCTGGAGAGTTCGCGCTCACCGCTTCAATTTTCACCGCGCCGGTTTGCGGCATTCCTTCAAAGGCAATGAGCATAGAAAAAACCACAACTGCGGTCAACAAATTCATCAACGGTCCGGCGAATAAAACCACCAGCCGTTTCCATGGGGTTGCTGAAGCCAATCCGCCGGGGATGTTCGGGTCGTTTTCGCCTTTGGGGCGCACGAAGCCGCCCAAAGGCAAAGCATGAATCGTAAACTCAGTCCCCTGCCATTTGAATAACGTCGCAATTTTATAAGAGGGCAAGCCAAAGCCGAACTCTTCCACTTCAATGCCCGCCCAACGCGCCGCAATAAAATGCCCCAACTCATGCACAAAAATCATCCCGCTTAAAGCGAGGATGAAAACAAGCAAAGTTACCAATCCAGAGACCATTTTTTATTCCTTAATTCAGACTGCGGAAGTCTGCAAAAAATTTAGACTGGAAGTTCTCTAAAGACTTCCGAAGTCTACTCAATAAATGAAATTATATCTTCAAAAGGATTTGATTGAAGTTAAAGTTTTATTAGATGAATCTAACGCTTCTTACTTAACTCAAAGCTGATTCGGCGCTTTGGGCGCTTTCCCCGCCGATAATTTTTGCTCCGCCCCCCGTTTGCGCGGTGAGGATTTTTTCCACGCCGGGCAATTCGCTCAATCTTTTCTCTACTTCTTTAGCATATTCCCCCAAACACAACACATGGACATTCGCGCCTGCATCCACTGTATAACCTACGGGTAAACCTTTACTCCGCCATGCGCGCACCTGATGAAAGATTTCCACAGTCGCCGCCTGCCAATACATCAACGGCGGATTAGAGGTCATCATCACCGAATGCATCATATCTGAATCATGTTCGATGATATTGGCAAAGGCTTCAAAATCTTTTTTGAGGATCGCGTTACGGCAAATATCCAGCCGACGAGTTGTATCTGCAACTCTTGCATCTTGTAATGGACTTGTGCCAGCAAGGGCATGTCCTTCGGTTGAGCCTGTCTTTTTATGCGCCGAGTTGACCACAGCAATACAATCCACTAAATTCCAATGATTTACATCTGCAATCGAAAAGGCGAAGGAATCCGCTTCGCTGGTTCCCATTTGCCATTCGACAAATCCGCCGGGGATAGAACGAGACGCAGAGCCTGAACCTCGTCTTGCTAATTTGGATAATTCGCTTTCGCTCAAATTTAATCCCGCCGCCGTGCTGGCGGATAATGCCAACGCCGCAAACGCCGCCGCCGAAGATGCAATCCCAGCGCCTGCCGGAAAATTATTTTCGCTGGTCACTTCTGCTTTTTCAGTGATATTCGCCAGCTTACGCACGAGATCTAAAATATAAGCGACTCTTTCAAGCCCTTTACCTCTGATTTCATCATTATTAATTAAAAGCGTATCTTGTTTTGACGAATTGAAAGCGACTGTCGTTTTAGTAAACAACCCGTCCAAATTCATAGAGATTGAGCCGTTCACAGGCAGGCGCAATTCATTATCACGATTTCCCCAATATTTAATAAA
>JADLCG010000271.1 GCA_020847355.1 Anaerolineales bacterium
TCCGTAAAGTACATGCGCCCCGAAAACATCCAATCGTGAAAGAGGACTGAGCCAGAAGTCTGCGTTGCGACTGTGATCGCAATGCTGGTTAAATCAGTTGGAAAAGCGGGCCAGGTATTCGTTTTGATTTCAGGCACGGCGCCGCCCAAATCTGAAATTACTTCCAGGGGCTGATCCGCCGGAACGAGAATATCATCTCCTTGCGTTTGCCAATGCACGCCCAAGCGCTGAAAGACCTGCTGAATCATTTCCAAGTATTGCACGCCAGCGTTATGAATGCGGATGCTCCCGCGCGTGACCACAGCCGCGCCAATATAGCTAACCACTTCCAGCAGATCGGGACCAATTGTAAATTCTCCGCCGCTCAATTTTTGAACGCCGTTGATGACCAAGGTATTAGAACCAATGCCTTGAATATCCGCGCCGAGCATATTTAAAAATTGACATAATTCCTGTACGTGCGGTTCGGATGCCGCATTCCGAAGTTTGGTTGTGTCTTTCGCCAAAACTGCCGCCATGATGGCATTCTCAGTAGCCGTCACGCTGGCTTCATCTAAAAGAATATCTGCGCCGCGCAATTCTTTCGCCGAGAAATCGAATATACGATCATAGGTAATAGTCGCGCCCAAACCGCGCAAAGCGAGGATATGCGTATCCAAGCGGCGGCGACCAATCACATCCCCGCCGGGGAGCGGGAGTTGCAAACGACCCGCCCGCGCCAAGACCGGGCCCGCAATTAAAGCAGAGGCTCGGATCTGGCGACACAGGTCAGGGTCCAGTTGAGCGGCGTTAACTTCTTTAGTAGTGATCCGCCAAGCGTTTGCATCCAGTTCTTCAACCACAGCGCCTAAATTCTCAATCAGCGCGCGCATCGCAAGTACATCCCGAATTAGAGGGATGTTTCTTAATATCACCGGCTCGGCGGTCAAAAGACAAGCGGCGAGCAAGGGCAGAGCCGCATTTTTATTTCCAGAAGGGGTCACCGTTCCGCTCAGGGGAACGCCGCCAGTAATCACAAACTCATCCATAATTTATAAATCTCCTTGATCGAGCTTTCATTTTTGTAATGTAGTTTTTTTTATTATTAAATTTAATTACAGTTTACTTGCACTCAAATAGGCATTACCTCCATGCAAGCAATCGAATTATAATAATTCAATGACTATTTTTCTAATCATACCTCTTTTTATTGGGCTGGTTATCGGGCTGGCGATCAACTATCTAGCCGACGTATTGCCGATTACTAGAAGTTTTTCACAACCCGCCTGCCAAACGTGCGGAACGATAATCACTGCAAAAGATTATTTATTATTCCGCGCCTGCTCACAAGGGCATAGACGAAGCGCGCGCGCCTGGATTACGCCAATCGTCATTCTTGTCATTAGCTTGTACGTTTGGTCTCTGCCGCCAAAAATTGGGTACGCCCTCGGTATGATCGTAGTCGGCTATTTTGGTTTGGTCTTTATTATTGATTTAGAACATCGCCTAATTCTGCACCCAACCAGCATCTTCGGGGCGGCGCTCGGTTTGGCGGTCGGCTTCGTCAAACGCGGGTTTACTTCAAGCGGAATCGCCGCCACGCTTTTCGGCGCATTAGGCGGTTTGGCAATTATGCTCTTCTTCTATTTTATGGGCGTTCTATTTTCACGAATTCGGGCAAATAAATTAAGGGCGGCTGGGCAAGAAGCGGATGACGAAGAAGCGCTAGGCGCGGGCGACGTAATCTTAGTCACTGTGCTGGGCTTGATGCTTGGCTGGCCCGTGATCTGGTTTGGCGTGCTGGCGGGAATCTTAATCGGCGGCGCGGTCAGTCTGCTTTTGCTTTTCTGGCTATTGATCACCGGTCAGTATAGCAAGAAATCTTTAATGCTCTTTATTCCCTATGGACCGTATTTCATCACCAGTGCGTTTATGATAATATTCTTCCCAAACCTAGTCTCAAAAATTCTGGTTCCATAAAATGAAACTTTCTCACGCCAAAAAACTCCTCAAAAAGACAAAAGCGCAAGCTTTAGTAGAATTTGCCATCGCCTTGCCGTTTTTACTTGCTCTCTTATATGGCGTGATCGAACTGGCGCGGCTGGCATTTATGTTCTCCTCCGCCTCTAACGCCTCCCGCGCCGCCGCGCGCTACGGAGCCGGAGCCGGCGAAAATATAGAAGGCACGCCCCATTATTTGGACTGCGAAGGGATTCGCGACATCGCGCTTCAATCGGCATATATTACAGATTTCTCCGAAATTAATATCACCTACGATCGCGGCGTCAACTCAGACGGGACGCAGATACCAATCCCCGGGATAGACCCAATCGCTGGAACAAATAGCTGTCCGTTAGACAACGTCACTCTGCGAAATGGCGATCGCATCATCGTCCAGGTCACCGTAGATTACGAACCGATCATTACCGTCATCCCTATTGAGAATTTTGAAATTGTTTCATCCAACGCGCGCACGTTTATTATTTCAATCCCGATTTTCGGTTCCGCCATGCCTACCGGATTTGCGGCTGAAACTAGCACGCCTTCGCGCGTTCCGGGAACTTTCACGTTTACGCCAACAATCACCTCAACACTAACCAGAGTTCCAGTTAACCTGACCGAATTTTCTCAGCGCTTAACCAACGCCCCCACCGCCACAACGACCTTCACGCCCTCCAGTACGCCGCCTCCCAGCCGCACGCCAACCATCACCCCAACCCGCATTCTCTGTAGCGGCATTACCGGCATTACTAACGGTCCGCTTCAATATATAGACGGCGTGATGCAGATGGAAATTTACAACAATATCGGTTATCCGATCCGCGTTTCGGAGATTTATATTGAGTGGAATCACGATCAAGGTCACCAAGGCGCCGATACCAAACTACGCCTGAACAAAATCCTGCTCACCAATCAAAGCTGGGAAGGCGATATCTTCGCCCCCTTCCAATACATCAAAGATTACAGTCCGCTGATACCGGTTGGAACTTCCGTGATCAAATTTGGCTTCAATCAAAGCTACGATTATTTAGACGGCACTGAAAGAGTTCTCATTGGGCTTCTCACCCCGGGCTGTGAAAATGTATTGCTCAGTTCAGAAAAATAAGAGAAACCATGAGCGCCGAAACTAAGCTTAAAACTAAATCTCACAAGAGCGAGCGCGGGCAAAGCCTGGTCGAGCTAGCGATCAGCCTGCCAATAATTTTATTATTAATGATCGGCACAATAGACTTTGGGCTGGCAATCTACGCCTACCTCACCGTCCGCGATGCCGCCCAAGAAGGCGCATTATACGGTTCGATCAACCCGGGTAACTATGCTGAAATTGAGAATCGCACCCGTTCCATCAACCCGCAGGAAGAAGCAGGCATTTATTTCAAGCCGGTCCCGCTGACTGATAAAGAAAAAGTGAAGATTACAATCACCGTTTCCGGCAAAAAGTGCGAAGGCATCACCAATGGAGCGGTCAATAACATCAGCGTTAATGTTAAATACAGATACCCGCTAATCGTTCCCTTTGCTAATTTACTCATGGGCGCAAGAACTATTCCCCTAGAAGTCACCGCCACAAATGTGATCATTCAACCAGCATGTTAAAGTTAAAAAAACTTTTCGCCAGATTGTCAGGCTTCTCCGAAAAAGGACAAGCCATCATCATTGTAGTCTTTGCATTGGTTGGGCTAATCTCTTTCGCCGCGCTGGCAATTGACGGCGGGCGAGCTTACATCGAGCGCAACAAGGTCCAAAGCGCCGCAGATGCCGCCGCTCTCTCCGGCGCGCTCGCCCGCGTGGAGCTAAAAGACTGGCGTGAATACGCCCTTGCCAGCGCATTAGCCAACGGCTATGACAACAATGGAACAACCAACATCGTCGAATTAAATACCCCGCCAATCAGCGGACCGAATACCAACGATTCTGAATATATTCAAGTTATCATCACTTCAAAGATCTCAACCTTCTTTGGCGTCGTCATTGGCGTGCCGGAAATTACCGTCTCTTCGCAAGCGGTTTCGCAAACCAAACCAGCTGAATTCGGTCCAATGTTTGATGGCTATGCGATAGTCAGCCTAGCTCCTACCAGCAAATGTGAAGATGAAAACAAACGTTCATTTTGGATCACCGGCGAAGCTACCATTTCCCTCACCGGCGGCGGCGTTTTTGTCAACTCCAATAACCCGGAATGCGCCTTTATCCAACAAGGAAGCGGAAGCGTCCGCATTGTTGACGATAGCCCGTTTTCAATTGTCGGCGGAACGCGCATTCAAAAACCCAAACTGCTCACCCCTTACCCGCCTCAAACCGGCGCCTTTCCAATCACTTATCCTCCGCCATTTAAAATGCCCCATGTGGGTTGCGGAAGCGCCGAAGCAGAAGTCTCCGGCGGGTATATTGGACCGGATGGAAAACTTACCGGCGCCACGCTATCGCACGGCGCTTGGGGCGAAGATTTCCCGCCCCCCGGAGTAACCTATTTAGAGCCAGGCGTCTACTGTATTGACGGCGACATCATCATGGAGGAAGGCGCGCTATACGGGTCCGGCGTTGTGCTTTACGTCAGAGATGGGAGCGTAGAATTTTCCGGCAATGTAGAAGTTCAACTTTCCGCGCCAAAAAGCGGGACGTTCGCCGGCTTACTGCTCTACATGCCCATCTCAAACAAGCATGTTTTAAACCTCAACGCCAACCCCAATTCCGATTTCAGCGGCACAATTCTAGCCCCCGGCGCGGCGCTTCACCTCAATGGACTAAACTCCAAAGCGGGCTATCACAGTCAAATCATCGCCTACACGATCAAAGTGGACGGGCAGGACAACATTCAAATCACCTACCGCGACGATCAAAATTTTGACACATTCAAGATGCCCGAGGTACTTTTAAGCGATTAAACGCCCCTTTCCATCCCGAATCAGGGTCCCACGCCCCGGCATTTGCTTGCAATTTTGTTAACATTACAGAACGCTTACACCGCCACGCTTCTAGTCAACTTGATATATAATAGAAATGGGATTAATGCGCGGAAGCCACCAACAACGCCCACAACCAAATATCTCTATCTTAGCCTAGTTTTTTTTATTTTTTTTAAGCAAGGTAAACTTTGATGATTAACTTTATAAAGAAAATCGCATCAAAATATAAACTCCGAAAAACTAAACTCCGCGCTCAAAGCCTGGTGGAGTTTGCGATTGCGCTTCCATTATTGATTCTCCTTCTTTTAGTCATGGTCGAATTAGGGTTTGTTCTCAATACTTATCTTTCGTTGCTTGACGCCACCCGCCTAACCGCGCGTATTTACAGTAACATAAACCCTTTTCAATTAACTGTTAATCCGACTCCCCCGCCAGCCAAGCTAAAGGCTGATAAACTAACTTATTACAGCGACGCCGCCCAACTCTTAATTGATACGCTCAATTCCAATTCGTATGAAATCAAGTTTGACGAAACATCCGGCGCGCTCGATGACGTGCTTATTTCCGTAATCACCGTAGACGTGGACGAGAACGCCAACACCACAAAGCTAATCCGCCATCCAAGCGGCGCCAATTATTGGGCATTCAACCCTGATAGCGTCCTTGCCGGTTACAAATCTCATTACGATGATGACACTGCGTTAAAAAGCTATATGTCACCTCCAATAGATGCCGGGATTTTGATTGTTGAAGTATATTATAGTTACGAAGGCACCTTACAAATTCCGACCTGGTTTTGGAGCATCTCATTTGCAACGGACGGGAAGCCCCTAATGCTCTACGCCTCTAGCGTCATGTCCATTTCTTCCGCCAAGCCAGACCTCTACACGCCAACTCCTCATCCTTAAATATTATTGGAGAACAAGAACGATGCAAAAAATCAAAGGACTAATTCGCAAATCCGAGCGCGGTCAAGCAATCATCATCATTGCCTTTGCCATGATTGGGCTTGTCGCAATAGTCGGGCTTGTTTCTGATACTGGCATATTGCTAATCGAATATGGCCGCCTCAAAAGAAGCGTAGATGCCGCCGCAATTGCCGCGGCGCAAGAGTACAGTAAACCAACTGCCGAATTAACCACAGCAAGTTTTACCAATGCCGCAACAAACTTCCTAAATTTTAACCAAACTGGCGGCGTTACCAGTATTGACGTCCATAGCTGTTTATCTACCGATCCACAGCCTCCAGTTTTATGCAACGACGACCCTATCACGCATCCTGAACGAAACCGGAAGTTGGTGGAAGTTACCGCCTCAATGCAAGTCAACTTCAGTTTTCTCAGCGTAATTGGCATAAGAAGCACTACAATCACCACCAACGCGATTGGCGAAGCCGCAACTCTTGATTTAGTACTAGTATTGGATACTTCCGGCTCAATGGCATACGAAACTAAAGTAGGCGGTAGAGTTGGTAACGATCCGGACGTCAATCCTTATCCGGGAGACGTTGATTCTGAAAACCCCAAGGTCTGCAATACCAGCCTTACACACCCCTGCTCCCCCATGGACGGCGTGAAAAAAGCCGCCCTAGACTTCATTAATAACACAATGAATTTTGACTACGATCGTGCGGCGATTGTTACGCTGACGGGCCAAGCGACTGACGGTTCGGCGAAGCGTTATCCAATGATCGTCAAGCATCTTTCATCAAATTATATCGATATCAGAAATACAATTTTTGGATTAAACGTGTTTACTCCTCACGATTGCGACCCCTCATTGACTACCGCCGCCGATTTTAACCCTGATCCGGGCGTTTGTATCAATTACGTAGACAACACATTTACCGGAGTTATCTGCCAATCATTCGAAGCCTTAGCAGACGGCGGTATTTACAACTTTGCCCCTTGCCCGTCCAGCAATATTGGCGGCGCTTTAAGACTAGCAAGTTCAGCTTTATCTGACCCGCAAGGAACCACAAGAAGGTTAGATTCTTATTGGGTCGTAATTCTCTTAATGTCGGGACCAGCCAACGCTACCGACACTTATGAAAATTATCCAAGCCCGACGTATTCAGATGGCGTGCCTAGCTCTTTCCCTTATGGGTACTGCCCGCCGAGCACTTACTATCCCAGCGGCGGGATGCCTGGTCAATTCTATGATTATAAATTCTGCACAGACGGTCAAGCTTCCGTCAGGCATGCGTACAACAGCACAATTAATTTCACATACAATGGCGTCACCGAATATGGAATCAGCAATTACGATCCTGATGATTACGCTCGAGATTGGGCAGACAAAACTGCGACTTTATTAAATGGAGACGGCGTAACTATCTACACAATTGGCATCGGAAAAGAGATCCTTAAAAAAGGAGCAGGCTATAGCGATCCAAGCGACGCCCCTATGGCACAGTCCCTATTAAAGTATATTGCTGAATGTGCCGGCGAAGGGACTTACGTTTGCCCTAACCCAATGTCTAATCCAAAAATCAATCACGGCCAATATTTTGAGGCTCCTAAATATAGCGACCTTCTTGATATTTTTCACGCAATTGGCGAAAATATAGCTACAAAAATTTCACAATAGCTATAATTACTGGAGAATGTAGTATGAGATACCTTCAAAAAAACAAAAGTAAGGCGCAGGCTATGGTTGAGTTCGCGTTGGTGCTTCCAATTCTACTAGCGTTACTAGTTGGGATCATTGAATTCGGACGCCTCTTCTATACCTGGCTGGTGATCGAAAATTCCACGCGCTTCGGAATTCGCTACGCAACGGCAGGCTCATTCGACCCGCAATATTGCACAGACGTCGCCCAAAAATGCGAAGATACAAACCCAAATGTTGAAAGGGGTTTGGTCAAAGCCGCCCGCCTCCCTTCTATCCATGATGAAACCAAAAGAGTCATCGTCGGCTTTTTCACCAACGAAGGGCTTTCTCAAACACAGAAAAATTATCTAAACATCACCGTCTGTTCCCCTGAAGCTAATTTTGTCCAGCCAGTGATGGGAGATTTAACTAAATACGCCGATTGCACCAATGGTGAAAGCGCCGGCGATCCAGCCGCGCGAGTTTTTGTAGCCACCGATTACAACTTCAGCTTCATTGTCTTAAATGCTTTCAATATCGGTCCAGATATGATTCATATCGCCTCTTATCGTTCGGGCGTCAACGAATCATTTGATATCGCCGAAATCGTTCAAGCCCCCGGAAATTCCGGCGGGCCGGGCGATGACTGTGCCGATTGTTTTATTAACTACACAAAAACCCCTACCTCTACGCCAACATTCACTCCCACCAATACGCCCACTAATACTCCCACTAATACGCCCACCAATACCTTTACACCCACCAATACCTTCACGCCCACCAACACATTCACGCCCACCAACACACCCTTGCCTTCTTGTAGCAATATTTACATTAACCGCACGCGTTTCAGCGGAGATAACTTTGAGGCGCGTGTGAGAAATAACAACATGGCAACCGGGTATTTAATTAGCTCAAGCCTAAGCTGGATTCCATCTCCTTTAACCGGAGGGCGCTATTTTGACTATATAGAATTTGACGGCAGTGAAGTCTACAACCCATCATCAACAACTATCACTGCGGCTCCCGTGAACGCGCCTTCTCCCGGGACCAGCTTCCCGATATACGGAAGCGGCACACAAGCTTCATGGATTGCAGACTTCAGCAATAGCTCATTCGCAGGCTCATATTCTGTCAGCTTAACCTTTGAATTTCCCTTATGGGGCACGTGTACCATTACAGATAGCGTCAACAACTATACAGCTACTCCAACCAACACTGCCACACGCACCAACACGCCAACGATTACGCGCACGCCTTCGAGAACTTTGTCACCCACAATTACGCGCACGCCTACAATTACGCGCACACCAACAATCACATACACTCCTTCCAGAACGCCTACAAGGACAAATACATTCACAATAACCAATACGCGCACAAGAACCAATACGCCTTCGCCAACCTCGGTGGTGACCAAGACGGCTACAAGGACAAACACTCCGATACCGCCGCCAACTAACACGCGCACAAGGACCAATACGCCAACATATACGCCAACACCATCCAAAACGCCAACGCCATCCAAAACGCCAAGAGACGGCGACTAAAAAAAATAAAAGAACATCCTCCTTATCTTATAAGGAGGATGTTCTTTTTACGGTATAATCCGAAAATCACCAATTCAAGGAGGCACATCGAACTATTCAACGGGAAAGACAGCGCATGGACTTGATCAAATCAAGTTGACGAGGATGAGGGTTCTTCATTTCAGCGTGAAGTTAATTTTTTGGCAAGTTTGAGAGATTGCCGAAAAAGAAAATCGAAAGATCAGCGGAAGCCCTTCGGGTGTGCCACACCCGTCATTCTTTCCCTCCAAAAGAGAACTCTGTTTACAATGCCTGCAAGCGATTGCACAGCCAAAAAACAGAGCATGGCAACTGTCATTGCGAAAACAGCGTTTATCGCGCTAAGCGTTTCTTGAATGCTTGGCAATAGTATGCTTGCGCTTCGCAACAATCAATCATTTTATGAATCGGAGGAATCCCTATTATGTGTGGAATCGTCGGATATGTTGGCGCGCAAAATGCGACGCCGATTATTCTTAGCGGGCTGAAGCGGCTCGAATATCGCGGTTATGATTCAGCGGGGGTAGCTGTGATTAATGGCAACCAAATTGAAGTGCGGAGAGATGCGGGCAAGTTATCGCAATTGGTGGATTTGGTCGGCAAATCGCCTTTGAACGGCGCGCCGGGCATTGGTCACACGCGCTGGGCAACGCATGGCGCGCCATCCGCCAAGAACGCGCATCCCCATCTTGGAAATTCTGGGCGTATGGTGGTTGTGCATAACGGCATCGTTGAAAATTTTCTTGAACTCAAAGAAGAATTAAGTAGCGAGGGCGTAACGTTCAATTCCGATACGGATACAGAAACGATTGTCCATCTTGCCGAACATCATAAAGCCGGCGGAATTTCGTTTGCAGAAGCCGCGCGCCGCACGTTCAAACAAATTGACGGCGCGAATGTAGTGGTATTAATCTCCGCTGATGAACCCGATAAAATCATCACTGCGCGGATCGGCAATGCGGGCGGCGTAGTGATCGGGCTGGGGACTGGCGAAAATTTTCTCGCTTCAGATATTCCCGCAATTTTAGATCACACGCGCAAAGTGATTTTTTTAGAATCGCGTCAAATGGCGGTGGTGACAAAAGACAGCGTGCAAATTGAAACGATTGACGGACAGGAAGTGAAGCCTGAAATTCATACGATCGCTTATGACGCGGTCTCGGCGGAAAAAGGCGAGTATCGGCATTTCATGCAAAAGGAAATCCATGAGCAAGTTCGCGCGCTGACAGATACAGTGGCGGGACGAGTGGATTTTCAAGAAGGCCGCATTCGTTTGCCAGAGTTGAAGCTTACGCCCGAACTCGCCAAACGCATCCAAAGAATTTACATCACCGCTTGCGGCACAGCCGCCTACGCGGGCATGGTGGGAAAATATCTCATCGAGAAAATTGCGCGCATCCCCGTTGAAGTCGTCATCGCTTCTGAGTTTCGCTATAGCGACCCAATTGTAGATGAGAATACGGTGGTTATGGCAATTTCACAATCGGGCGAAACGGCAGATACGCTTGCCGCCATGGAAGAGGGGCGCAAAAAAGGCGCGATCATTTGGAGCATTGTCAATGCAATTGGTTCGCAAGCCATGCGCGTTTCGGATGGGACGATTGCGATGCAAACCGGACCTGAAATTGGCGTAGCGTCTACCAAAGCGTTTACTGCGCCGTTGGTGGATCAATACATGCTGGCAATTTTGCTCGCAGATTTACGCGGTACATTGGATGAAAAGACTCGCAAGCAATTAGTAGCCGATCTACGCCTCATCCCCGATTTGGCAGGGCGCGCCCTCGATAAA
Source organism: Anaerolineales bacterium (assembly GCA_020847355.1). Classification (GTDB taxonomy): domain Bacteria; phylum Chloroflexota; class Anaerolineae; order Anaerolineales; family Villigracilaceae; genus Villigracilis. The sequence continues at coordinate 10,836 of JADLCG010000271.1, forward strand.
GAATCTGAGATTGAAAAAGTTGCCTACCAACTCAAAGACATTGCGGGTTGCTTGTATTTAGGGCGCGGCATCAATATGCCGATTGCCTATGAAGGCGCGCTCAAACTAAAAGAAATTTCCTATATCCACGCAGAAGGCTATCCAGCTGGAGAAATGAAACACGGACCGATTGCGCTAATAGACGAAGAAATGCCTGTGCTTTGCCTGGCTCCACAAGACCCTTGGCACGAGAAAATGATTTCACAAATTCAGCAAGCCAAAGCGCGCGGCGGCATGGTCATAGCCGTAGCAACTGAAGGCGATGAGCTAGTCGCCAACATGGCAGATCACATCCTTTGGATACCGAAAACGCCGTGGATGCTCTCCCCCATCATCAGCGTTTTACCGTTACAGTTATTGGCATATCACATCGCCGCCATTCGTGGACTCGATGTGGATCAGCCAAGAAATTTAGCAAAAAGTGTGACGGTTGAATAAAACAAGAACCCCAGTTCGTTTTGAACTGGGGGTTCTTGATTCCAAATAAGCTAGCTCTTCCCCATCGAAACAGCCATCACGTCATAATATGTTCCGGCGCCGAAGCCGTCAAAGAGGATGTGATCGCCGAGGTGAATATTCGGCAATTGGCGCAGGAAAACGATAATGTTGGAAGCCGCGCTCACATTGCCGAAATCGCTCACTGTCCACGGCATGGGATATTCAATGCCCAATTTGGAGAGATGCTTGGCTTTCAAAGCGTTGATTTTATAATTGGCATGGTGGACAATGCCCATCTTGATCGGTTGACCGGCGCTACCGAGTCTTTCCACCATCAAATTTTGGTATTCATTATAAACGTCGGTAACTACCTGCACGCCCGTGCGGACAAATAACTTAACCATGCCCATCAGCCCAGCCATTTCAATCGATTCGCCGTTGGCGGGTTCGTGCATCAAACCGGCTATGCGGATGTGATCCTGCTTCTCTTGAATTACGTCCACGAGCGTATTTTCGGCATTCAATTTAGAGTGCGGATAATACATTCGGACTGCCAGCAACCCGTCTTCGTCATAAGTCTCAAAGCTCTTGCCAACGATCAGCTTGATATTTTCATTGGGTTCAATGCCAATCACGCCCATGCCGTTTCCAAACAATTGCAAAGCGTGCTTATCGCTCACGCCGCTGGTAAAGCGGCTCAAACCTTCAATACCGCCCACCAAAACCTTTTTACCTTTAAGCTGTTCGGCAATGTTCAATTGCCCGGGCTTGGAAAGGCTGGGGTTAAGCGTCAAATGTAAAGCCGCCATCGAGCCGTCACAAGCCTTATGAACGCTAACCTTCAAAGCCGTATCCGGGATTCCGGCAAGGCGTGAAATCTGCACAACGTAATCGTCAGAGACGGGACCGCTCATCCCAATCAAAACGCCTTCTACTTCAGAGGCATCCCAGCCGCAAACCTGCATCGCTTTCTTCAACAAGCGCGAGCCAACTTCCAATTCCAGTTTGAGGTGATCTTCAGGGCTTAAAAGCGGGATATGCTGGCGCGAGTCAAAACCTAACTCGGATAAATTCAAAATATCTTCCGCATTCAGCGGCGTTCCTAAACGCTTCTCCAAAAAAGAAGGCATAGACGAGTTATTGTAACTATCGCCCCACGAACCATAAGCGCCGCCAATTCCCAGTTCAGCGCTAAAGGCGCTCTCCATACCAATTGGAATTCCGCCGCCAATGGGAATAATTTCTTTCTCCACGCCGGGGCGGTCGTAAAATGACAGAGCTTTCTTTTCTTCAGACATATTTTCTCCTTTAGTTCTAAAACGCAAAAGCGTTATTACAGTATAACCCCAAAAGCCGCGAAGAGGCGCTAGGCTATAAGAAGAGAGTGTCCACAGGAATGGGCTAAAGAATCTTTCACCACAGAGAGCGCAGAGTTCACAGAGAGATTTCAGAAGGATTTCTCCGTGTTCTTTGTGCGCTCTGTGGTTAAATCTTTATAAAAGCCCACAGAACTAGACGCTCCCTACAAGAAAAACCTACTCAACTTGAAACATAAACAAGCAAGCCCCCGGTTGGTTAGCTTCATGCTTGGCGCTTTGCGTAACGGCGCGACTAAGCGCTTGGCGCATAATCTGCAAATCCATTTTGCACAATATCGCATGTCCTTCCAGCGCTTTGGCGTACGGGCAATGCCCCAAAATAATGCGCGGTCCATCTGCGCCGGCTTCCCAATGCGCTTGATAATTCAGCGCGTTTAATTTTTCGATTAATAAAGCCAGCCGTTTTTGAAGCGGGAGACCGGCAAACAGATTCGCGTCCATAATCTGAGCCGCTAACGCCTCCTCCTTTAACTTTGAGCCGGTCACGTCCAACAGGGCATTCGCCAACGCTGGAAGATTATCTCCTAAACTGCTCTGCGCAAGCGCGTACACTTTTTCGGGTCGGCCGCGCCCCTCGCGGTTATTCACGCGGATCAATTGCACGCGCCCATCCAAACGCAAAACGGAAAGGTGATGGCGCACATTCGGCGCGGACATTTTCAAAGCGCGCGCGATCTCGCGCGCCGAGGCGGCGCGCGTCTTTTTTAGATGGGCGAGGATTTTCTTGCGAGCGAGAGCCATCAGCGTGTGAAATGCCTTTTGAAACAGAATCCTGCTAAAGTTAGGTAAGCGGCGGAGCTTCAAGGAAAAACATCCTGAAGCGGATGCAGTCCATTATACTCATTCTTCAAATTATGCAAATATATATTTGTATAATTGAGTTGACTTTGAAAGCCGCCATGACTATAATGCCCGCAGTAATCAATGACATTAACTTGGGAATCCAGCTATGGCGTCGCTTTGGAATTACGCCGCCAACATCCGCACGTCAACCTTGACGATGTTTCGCTCGGTCAGATTTATCAATGGACTTTGGAACTTCCTGATTTTGAAGACGACCCAGCGCTAGCCAATGACGATATTTTGAAATCAATTTATCTGGAGTGGTACGAGGAGCATATTCATGGAACCTGAATCTTTAAGTTTGCCCAATTACAACATTCCTGAGGACTTGCAAAATGTAGTCGCCGTGACGACCATTGAGCGGCTCTACAATTGGGGGAAGCGCTCTTCGGTTTGGCCCCTGATGTTTGGGCTGGCGTGTTGCGCGATCGAGATGATCGCCGCGCAAACTGCGCGTTATGATTTGGCGCGTTTCGGCATGGAAGTGATGCGCCCCACCCCGCGCCAAGCCGATATGCTTTTGGTCTCCGGCACGGTGACGAAGAAAATGTTGCCGGCGATCATCCGCTTGTACAACCAAATGCCTGAACCGAAATATGTAGTAGCGATGGGCGCGTGCGCCTCCAGCGGCGGACCTTTCAAAGAAGGCTATAACGTGGTTGCGGGGATAGATAAATTTTTACCAGTGGATGTTTATGTCCCGGGTTGTCCGCCTACGCCGCAAGCATTAATTGCAGGTTTGATCAAACTTCAAGAGAAGATAGATAAAGAAAAATTCAAAACTTCGCGCTGGTATCAAAAAGGCAAAACTGATCCCAACTATGTGCCAATGCCGGTGTTAGGACCTGACCTGATTGACGTGCGCCGTAACGAAGAGTTCAAACGCGCCGCCGCGCGCAAGGCTGGCACAGTATGACCGCCCCAACTTCTGTCACTGCACCTGCTGAAGTTTCGGCGCAACTCTACGCTAAATTAATTGCTCGCTTTCCAGAGAGCGTCGCCGCCGAGACGCGCCCCAATTACAGCGGCGTGATCATCAAAAAAGAAAATCTAGTCGAAGTCGCCGCCGCCATCCGTGATGAATTTGGCTACGACCTGCTCACTGCCGTCACCGCGGTAGATTATCTCGCCGAAAACAAAATGGAAGTGGTCTATCATGCGTACAAAACCACCGGCGGAACAGGCTTGGTCTTTCGCGTCCAAGCAGAGCGCGTTGATCCGATTGAAGTTCCTTCATTGGTAGAAATTTGGGCGGGCGCGGATTTTCAAGAACGCGAAGCTTATGATTTGTTCGGCATTAAATTCACCAGCCACCCGGATTTGCGGCGCATTTTGATGTGGGAAGGTTTTGAAGGTTATCCGCTACGCAAAGATTGGAAGGAAGCGTTTTTTGAAGAAGAAGCCAAACCTTTCAAAAGCCGCTGGCCCGAAGGCAAGCATACTTACGCCGAGTTCAAAAACCCATTTCGTGATAACTTAAATTTTCCGGAAAATTTTGACCCCAATAGTTATCAGCCGGATAACGAAGACGATTTATACGCTTCGCTTGAAAACCACAGCTTGAAAAACGAAAGCGGATTAAAGACCGACCAGATTGTGGTCAATATGGGTCCGCATCATCCTTCTACGCATGGCGTTTTGCGCGTGGCGGTAACGCTCGAAGGCGAAACTATTTTGGGGCTTAAGCCGGTGATGGGCTATTTACACCGCAATCACGATAAGATCGGCGAACGCAGTACCTTTCTGCAAATCATGCCTTATACAGATCGGCTCGATTATTTCAACTCGATGAGTAATAATTTGGGCTATGCAATTGCCGTCGAGAAGCTGATGAAAATTCCGGTGGCGGAACGCGCCGAATATATCCGCGTGATCATGGCGGAGTTGACGCGCATTCAAAATCATCTCATCTTTGTCGGCACGCTGACCAACGACCTCGGCGCGATGTACACGCCTTCGTTATATGCGTTTGAAGAACGCGAATTAATTTTGGATATCTTTGAAGCGGTTTCAGGCGCTCGGATGATGTGTAATTACCTGCGCTTCGGCGGCGTAGTGCGCGATATTCCAGAAGATGCGCTTAGTAAGATTAAGGACTTGGTCTATGAGCGCCTCCCCGCCAAAACCGCCGAGATGGAACGCCTGTTGAACGATAACGAAGTTTTGATGGGGCGCTTGAAAGGCGTGCATGTCTTAGACGGCGAAACCGCCGTCAAGTATTCGGTGACGGGTCCCGTCCTGCGCGCCGCCGGCGTACCGTATGATATTCGCCGCGCCGATCCATACTCCGTTTACGATCGTTTTGATTTTGACGTGGCTGTGCGCTACAACGGCGATATGATGGACAACTATCTCATCCGCTTTGACGAAATTTGGCAATCGCTACGCATCTTGGAGCAGGCGCTTCAACAAATGCCTGAGGGTCCGGTCAACTCGCAGAAATTGCAGTATCAGGTTCGAGTTCCGGCAGGCGAAGCGTATGGGCGGATCGAATCCCCCAAAGGCGAATTAGGTTTCTACATCGTCTCAAATGGCAAGCCCACGCCGTATCGTTATCATGTGCGCCCGGCTTCTTTCGTCAACATCACCGCGCTGGAAGAAATGTGCCGCGGCTCAAAAATTCAGGATTTCGTAGCCCTGCTCGCCATGCTGGATATCGTGATGGGCGAACTGGATCGCTAAACAGGAGCAAAGCTATGTTTGGAAAAGGGATTCTCAAATCATTACAAGTAACCTGGAAACGCTTTTGGGATACATACATAGACGATCTGGCGTGGTGGCTTCGCGGCAAGAAGCGTTATCACAGCGTGGAAGGCATAACGCATCGTTCCAGCAAAAACGCCAAGGGCATTTTCACAGTTCAATATCCTGAAGAGCGTTTGATCCTGCCCGAAGAAACGCGCTATTTGCCGTTTCTGGTGTATAACGAATTAGCAGACGGAAAAAGAGAAATCCTTTGCACGTCCTGCGGGATTTGCCCCAAAGTCTGCCCGCCGCAATGCATCTGGATCGTGCGCTCCAACGATCCGCAAACCGGCAAGCCGATCCCGGAGCCGACCGAATTCTACATTGACATGGATCTCTGTATGAACTGCGGGCTGTGCGCCGAATACTGCCCGTTCGACGCGATCAAGATGGATCACGATTTTGAACTCGCCTCGTACACGCGCAACATCTACGAGTTAGAAAAACTGCTCAAACCGTCCTCATATTATCAAAGCATTCGCCCGCAAAATTTTGCGCGCGAAGAAGCCGAAAGAAAAGCCAAAGAAGAAGCGAAAGCCGCAAAAGCCGTCAAAACCGCAGTGGCAGAAACGCCCGCCGCCGCGCCATAAATATTATTCAAGAAGGTATCGGAAAAATAAATGTCTACAATTACAAAAGAAGCTGTTCTCGCCGCGTTGAGCAAAGTGCAGGAGCCGGATCTAAAACAGGATTTGGTAACGCTCAACATGATTCGCAATGTGGAAATTGAAAATGGCGTAGTCACGTTTGCCGTCATGCTCACTACGCCCGCTTGTCCGTTTCGCGGCAAGATTGAAAAAGACGCAAAAGAAGCCGTGATGACGATTGAAGGCGTAACGGCAGTTTCTGTAAAAATGGATTCAGATGTGCCAAACGACGGAAGAATGCGCGGCTTGGTGAAAACGCCAATTCGTAACGCGATTGCGATCGGCTCAGGCAAAGGCGGCGTGGGCAAATCTACGGTCTCGGTCAATGTGGCGGTAGCGCTCGCGCAAGCCGGAGCAAGAGTCGGGTTGTTAGATGCGGATATTTACGGACCTAATACGCCCACCATGCTCGGCGTGGAAAAACTCCCGCCGCCGCAAGGACCTAAATTAATCCCCGCCGAAGCGTACGGTTTGAAAATGATCTCAATGGGTTTATTGGTAAAACCCGGGCAACCTTTAATCTGGCGCGGACCGATGCTCAACTCTGCCATTCGTCAATTTTTGGGCGATGTGGAGTGGGGCGAACTGGATTATTTGATCGTAGACCTGCCCCCCGGCACGGGCGACGCCTCTCTCTCACTCGCGCAGGCTCTGCCTTTATCTGGAGCAGTGGTGGTCACTTTGCCACAACTCGTTTCATTAGAAGACGCCGGACGCGGATTGAATATGTTTAAGACGTTGGAAGTGCCCATTCTCGGCATTGTTGAAAATATGTCGTATCTCGATCTGCCTGACGGTTCGCGTATGGATTTGTTTGGCGCTGGCGGCGGAGAATATTTAGCCAAGATCACCGAAACTGCCTATCTTGGCGGCATCCCAATTGATCAAAACGTGCGGATTGGCGGAGATACCGGCAAACCAATTGTGGCTTCGCATCCGGATTCACCCGTCGCTAAAGCTTTGATTGATATCGCCCAACAGATCGCTTCCAAGATCAGCGTGGCGGCGATCGGCTCAAATAACAGCGTGCCAATCCATATCGTTGAATAATCTAAAAGTCAAATCAAAAGACCTGATGAATAAAATCATCAGGTCTTTTGATTATGCGGCTATGACCTTTGTAGCTCTTCAAGAATTGCGCGCTTCAAATATAATTTGGTCAAGTCAACCTAAAACATCAGAGAGTCGTATCCAAATGGTCAAAAACTTTATTGAAAAAAACTTCAGTTTTATCGGCGCAGGGATCATGCAGGCGCAAAAACATTCACTGCCGGAGAAAATCCTCGCCGCTTATCGGCAGGGAAAGTTCCCAATGGTCAATCGCTTCGGTTTCATCAGTTGGAAGCGTCCGCAGACGCGAGCTTTAATTCCTCTGGACGAACGCTTCCATATTGGCAAGCGCCTGACAAAAAAATTGAAGCGCATACTTTTGAAATTACTTTTGACCGCGCCTTCGCGGATGTGATACACAACTGCGCCAGACCCTCCGCCAACTCACATGATATTTGGCTGACTGCGGAATTGATCGAAGCCTACATCGAACTGCACAAGCGCGGGTTCGCGCACAGCGTGGAAGTATGGCACGACGAGAAATTAGTCGGCGGCGAATACGGCGTTGCGCTTGGCGGCTTTTACGCCGGCGAAAGCATGTTCCATTATGAAGATTACGCCAGCCGAGTCGCTTTGGCGTATTTGGTCGAGCGCTTAAGGAAACAAGGCTTCACGCTATTGGATACGCAATATCTCAACGCCACTTCGCGGGAGTTCGGCGGATATGAAATCAGCCTAACGGAATATCAAAGCCTGCTAACTTCCGCGCTGGCAAACCAAGCGATAACTTTTTGATAATGGAACGCAACGTTAATTTGCGTCCAATGCACAGCGAAAACCCATCCCGTCATATTTATCGTATAACGCAAACCAAAGTCGGTACGCGGAGCGCCCAAAGCCATAAGTGAAATTCCACGAGCCACCGCGCAAACTGCGATAAATTGTGATCGCTGGGTCTACGCCCTGCGGGTTTTCATACGGCGAAACGGCGTAATAACTTTTTCGTTCCTGAAAGAGAAATGGGTCGTTTTCAATAAACGCATCATGCACCCATTCCCAAACGTTGCCGCCCATATCCAAAGCGCCATACGGGCTGGCTCCCTGCGGGAAACTACCCACCGGCGCGCTACGCTTAAAGCCGTCGCAATCCACCAGCCCGGCTTGCATCAAAGAAGCGTCTTGCTCGGTCTCATCGTCATAATTCCCCTTTGAACAATCATATTCATTTCCCCAAGGATAAACAAACTTCTCGTTTGTGCGCGGATTCCAAGTAGCGGCTTTCTCCCATTCCGCCTCAGTGGGAAGCCGCCGCCCCGCCCAGCTACAATAGGTTTGAGCCTGCTCCCATGAAACATAAACCACAGGATGAAGCGCATACGCCGGATCGTCATAATCTCCAGTCTTCAGCGGCGGACTGCACGTGCCCGCCTCCGCACAGAGACGATACGCCTCATTCGTGACCTCGGTCTGGTCCAGCCAAAACGAATCGAGATACACCTTATGCGCAGGTTGCTCATCCGTCAATCCCTGCTCCGAACCCATCACAAATTCCCCCGCCGGAACATAAACCAACTTCGCGCCATCTTTGGGAGAAATCAACGTATCCCCAAGTTGCGGAGTCGGCGCAACCGTCGCAGGCGCGGCACAGCCGCTTGCTAAAAACATCGTCGCCAGAAAAAAGATTGAAAATGTATTCTTCATCTCATGCTCCTTGCCTAAAATTATAGTCAGCGCAGAACAAATTACAACCTTTCTCTTGAGGGCGCTTTGCGACAATTTCTTCTTACAAGGCGATTGCGCCTCCTTGACAAGGTTTATTTCCCGAAGTAATATATGAACACTTGCTCAGATATTCAATAATATGAAACTCACCGAACTCAAAGCCATTCAACTTGCCGAACTCTTCAGCGCCCTCAGCGACGCCAGCCGCGTGCGGATCATCGCCCTGCTCCTCGACGGCGAGATGGGCGTCGGCGCGCTTGCCGAAA
>JADLCG010000272.1 GCA_020847355.1 Anaerolineales bacterium
TAGCTTCGACGAAAAGTTCAACCGCCGCAATTTCTCCGCTCAGGCTGGCTACGCCAAACTGAAACTGGATACTCGTCCCGGGCTGGATGCCGCTCCCCGCCCAACGGCGTAAACCAACCACCGTCCCGTTTTGATCGTAAGCCACCGCCGCGACCCAAACTTGGTCTGCGGCTTGCGCTTCGGCTGGGAGCGAAATCTCGCCGCTGGCTTGGGCGATTTTTCCGTCTATTTCAATCAGGCTTTGCGTGATGACTGCATTGACGCGCTGACTAGCATCCGTTTGCACGGCGCTCAGCAATTGCGCCTGCGGGAGCAGATCCGCTGGCGTGTTTGGGAAAAAGACGGAAACCGGCAAAGCCGCGTTTGGCGGAATAAAATCCAATGGCGCGAAAGCCGTTTGCGCGGCGGCGCTCGCGCCGTTTGAATCAAACAGCGTGATTTGCGCCGAAATATTTTCTAAAGTATCTAAGGTGTTGTTGTGAATCAATGCAAAGCACCAGAGACCTGAATCTGCTGAGGGGTGGCACACGGTTTGGGTGATGGGTACAGGCGCGGGCGTAGGCGTTGCGGCGGCGTTCAGCGCGGCCGGGTCTGGGATGAGTATCGTCGCGCCAATCGTCATGCTGTTTGGGTCTAAATCCGGGTTGGCGGCTTGGAGCGCATCTTGCGAGACGTGAAAAGTCTCGGCGAGTTCGCTGATCGTATCGCCGGATTGAATCGCGTAGGTGTGCGGCGTGGAAGTGGGGAGCGGCGTTTCAAAAATCGTTAAGACGTTGGGCGTGGCGGCGGGGCGGAGCGTTTGCGTAGCGTAGGGCTGAAGCGCGCCAATCAAAACTGGCTCGCTGGAAGAAGCGCAAGCGGATAGGCAAAACGCGCACAGATATAAAAATTTTCGCATGAGGTGATTATAATGGAGCAAAAAACGGAGGAACGATGGAATATCGTCATTTAGGAAAAACCGGCATTCGCGTCAGCGAATTATCGTTTGGTTCGTGGGTTACGTTTCACACGCAAGCGGACGTGAAACCCGCTATGGAGATGATGTCTGCGGCGTATGATGCCGGCGTGAACTTTTTTGATAATGCCGAAGCCTACGCTAAAGGAAAATCGGAAGAGGTGATGGGCAAAGCGCTGAAGGAACTGAAGTGGCGGCGCGGAAGCTACTTGATTTCAACCAAACTTTATTGGGGCTTGCATGAAGGCGTGAACGAACGTAATACCTTGAATCGCAAACGTCTGATCGAGGGCATTAACGGCTCGCTGGAAAGATTGCAGTTGGAATATGTGGATTTGCTTTACTGCCATCGCCCGGATAAAACCACGCCAATTGAAGAAACGGTTTGGGCGATGCACAATATCATTGAATGGGGCAAAGCCCTGTATTGGGGAACTTCGGAATGGGCGGCTTCGGAAATTGTGGAAGCCCTGCAAATTGCCGAACGCCATCATTTGCATAAACCGGTTGTCGAACAACCGCAATACAACATGTTTGAACGCAAACGCTTAGAGGGCGATTATGCGCGTTTCTATAAAGAATATAACTACGGGACTACGATTTGGAGTCCGCTGGCTTCCGGCTTGTTGACTGGAAAATATAATCACGGCATTCCAAAGGATAGTCGCGGCGCGCTACAAGGCTATGACTGGTTGAAAGACCACCTGACCAGCGAAGCCAAACTGGCGAAAGTGAGAGCGCTGGAGCCGATTGCCAAAGAACTAGGCTGTAGCTTATCGCAATTGGCGCTGGCTTGGTGCTTGAAGAATCCGTTCGTTAGCACGGTGATCACCGGCGCGAGCCGCGTGGAGCAGGTGCATGAAAATATGAAAGCCGCGGAAGTTGCGCCTAAAATCACGCCGGAAATTCTCAAACAAATAGACGCGATCTTTGAAGTGAAAACAGAAGCGGAAGAAGATTGATCTAACAAAACGCGCAGTCACCATCGCTCAAGGCGGCGTCCCCGCCGCCGAGGATGGCGGCTTGAGCAGGGATGAAAAAACTTCCGAAGCCTTTCAGACTTCGGAAGTTTTGTTTTAATAGACACCTTGTGTAAGTAACTGTAGGGCGGGTTGAAAACCCGCCATGCGTCAAACTTCAAGAGGGCGTCAGGCTAAAAGCCTGACCTACAATTGACTTTCGCAAGAGGTCTAATTATATTTTCACAAAATGATCCTCTTCCACGCTTTGCCAAGTTTCCGTGTGGCGTTTCATGTATTTTGCCAACAGCGGATGCACGCTTGAAATCTCGGCGTAGATTTTTTGCGCCACGCGCCGAATTGAAAAATGCGCGTTTGCCGCGCTTCGGAGTTGACAAAACGCAAAGGCTTCGCGCAAATTGAATTGCGCCAACACCCGCCGATTAAATCCATTGGGGACGATATATTGAGCGACATCCGGATTGAATTGAGCTAAGCGCTCGTACATTTCAGCGGCTGATTCCAGCGCCGCCTCATATTGCGCTCTGAAACCGGCTTCGGCGATCAAACTCGGCGTTGTGAAGCCCAACCGCGTGGTTAGGCGTTGCGGCGTTTGGCTCATCATGCGGTGACGTTTGAATTCGGCGTACGCGCCCTGATCCATCACCAAATCAAACGTGTAGTTGCAATATTCCAATTCTCTGAGCGGCACGTCAAATTTATCAAGTTTGCCGAGCAGGGTTTGCGCCAGCGCTTCCTTTGTGTCGGAGGTTTGGATGTAGCTCAGCGCATCGGCGTAACTCATTTCGCCAAACCTATATAAAGCGGCGGCTAAAACTTTATCCTCGCCAGTTTGGTCGTATTCAATCAGTTGGCACCAATTTGATTCGCGGTTTGGGATTGGTAATTTTAGGTTGGCGAGTTCGCCGGTTGTTTCTAAAATATACGGGTTGGCGTCCGCATACTTGACCAGCGTGGGCGTCTCGGCTTTGGAAACGGCTTTTACCCTTTCGCCAATCACGCGGACTTCCGCCAGCGGATGCGAGAGCATTTTGCGAATCAGCATCTCGATCACGCGCGCGTTGGCGGTCATGCCTACGTTGGCGCTGGCGGCGGCGGGGAGGATGAAACGGCACCGATCCACATATTGCGAGCGGATGCGCCGATCAAAAGCTTCGTCCGTTTCGTTTGCTTTGCGCGCCACTTGACTCACGACCAGATGCTTGACCGGTTCCAAAGACTCGGCATAAGTCGAGAACAGGCGGCGGATAGTTTTAATATAATCGGCGCGCAGTGGATGAGCTTCAAGTTCGGGCGGGATTGTAAAATCATCCTGTCCCCATTTCTGATAGCGCGTTGATTTTTCGGTATATGAAGCCAAGCGATTGCTTTCAATCGCTTCAATCGCAATCCGCGAGACGTTTTCAAAAGCGAGATGCAAAACAGCATGTTCAGCCACCGAAGCGTGACCATACCCCACGACCCATTTCTCATGGAATTGCGCGGATTTCTCGTCGCTCAATTCTTCCGCAATTTCGCGGAATGATTCTGGCGCGCGCGAGGTTTTGGCAAAGGCGACGGCAATCGTCTCGGGGCTGAGCGCGCGCGGCGATAATAAATAAATTTCTCTTTCAGGCATCTAATTCTCCTCAAAAAAAGCGACCAGCCTTAACTGATCGCCTTGATATTTTATCCAAGCAGGTGATTCATTGACTTGCCGCCGAGGAGGTGTAAATGCAAATGGAAAACAGTTTGCCCGGCGCCTGCTCCGGTGTTGACGATCAGGCGGTAGCCGCTTTCAGTTAAGCCCGCTTCGGCGGCGAGGCTTTTGGCAATTGAAAAGAGATGTCCAATCAACGGTTCGTCGGCGGCTTCCATTTGATTCACCGAATCAAGGTGTTTGTTCGGCACAATTAAGATATGCGTGGGCGCGGCGGGGTTGATATCTCGAAAGGCAGTCGCTTGTTCATCGCGATACACCTGCGAGCTGGGAATTTCTCCCGCGATAATTTTGCAGAAAATACAATCAGTCATCCTAAACTCCTTTACGGCGTGGGGATCTGTCCATAAGTATCCGCGCAAACGCTATTGTAATATTGAATTTCAATTTCTTTGTGCGCTTCGGCGTAAGCGCTGGCTTGATTGCCAATTGTGCGAACTTTGTCAATCGCCATGATAGCTTCAGAGGGCCAATAACGCGGCAGAGTCATCAATGGGTCGCCAATTTTGCCTTCGGGGATGAATGCGGGTCGCAAAGGATCTGGCTCGTCCGCTAGTGGAACCCAGTTATACATCACGGGCCCGCGCGAATTGGAAGTAAACCCAAGCTGATATTTTAATTGCCGCGCCGCTTCCACCGGGCGTTGCCCAAACCCGCCGCCGGGCCAAATGAAAGCAATCGGATTTTTGGCGAACTTTTCAACGAAGGCGGTATATGAGCCTTGCAATTCGCGCATGATCACGGTCTTGGATGAATCGTCTGAAAGGATCGTGCCAAACATCACGCCCTGCGGTTGATGATCCACAAAGCCGTCTTTTTCCAGAGCGATGTTTTCTGTCCATAAAGATTCAAGCACATCCGGCTGGCTGATCCAACCGTTCACCACGGGCCAGCCCCAGTTTTCCCAGTAGCCGCCGAGATGTTTCGTAAAATTTTCATAGTGACGATTGCCGTCTTGAATTAACATCACCGAGCGCGGCGGAATGTAAAGATTGCGTTCCATAAAGCCGAGCAATTGTTTGGTGTTGATCGCTTCAAAGCCTTGCCTTTTCAACTCTTGCATTAAATGATCTAAATCGCCAGAATCAATCCCGCCGGATTCTTCCACCGGTCCCTTGTAAATGCCTTTCATCAAAATAATCATCACCACTGTGCCGGGCTTGGCGTTGGCTGGATTCCATTTATTCTTCAAATATTGGCAAGTATCTTGCATATAAATGTGCGGCGTATCCAATGGATTTAATAGATCGGTTTGGAAATTTTCAGGAAGCGTTGGCGGTTCCAGCGTGGGGCTGGCGGTTGGCGTTTCAATCTCAGGGACGGCTGTTTCAGCGTTAGTAGCAGTTTGCGCCGCTGAAGCAGTTCGGCTGGGTTGCGGGGCGGTCTGACAAGCGCTGAACGTGAACACAAGGGTCAAAAGCGCGATGATACGGGATAAACGGTAAACTTGAGTCTGCATAAAAATATTGTAAACGATGGGGATGTTTTTTTTACGGCGCAGTGGGAAGCGTGCCGTAAGTTGGCGCGCAAACAATATCATAATATTCCAACTCAATGGCTTTGTTTTGTTCCGCATACGCGGCGGCTTGTTCGCCGATTTGGCGCACGCTATCTAAAGCGTCGCGCGCGTTCGGCGCCCAATAGCGCGGAATGGTCATCAGCGGGTTGCCCGCCGGAGTTTCAGGAATGGCGAACGGGTTATCCTGATTGACCGCATCGGCTTGCGGAATCCAGTTATACATCACTGGTCCGCGCGGATTCACGGTAAAGCCGAGCTTATAACCGAGTTGCGTTCCAATTTCCACAGCGCGCGCCGAAAAGCCGCCGCCGGGCCAAATATAGGCAATTGGTTTTTTATTGAAATATTTTTGGAAGGAAGCGATCACGCCGTTCATTTCGCCCATGATAAATTCATCGGTTGAAGAATTGGTGATGTTAATATTATGGATATAACCATGCGCTTGATAATCCACCCAGCCTTCGGCGGAGAGCGCCGCATTTTGCTCCCATAAATCCGTTCGCTCGTCTAACCCAATATAAGCGTTGACGACGGGCCAGCCCCATTGTTCATACAGCGGGCGGAAATGATCGTTGAAGTATTCCGCAAAGTGGCGATCGTCCGCAATTAATAGAACTGAACGCGGCGGAATTTTCGCGTTGTTATACATAAAGTCCGCCATTTGTTGCATGTTGATCGCGGTGAAGCCCATGTTGAAAAGATCGTTGGTCAATTTTTTGAAATCGGCGACTGAAATTCCGTTTGGGTTATCCGGCGCCGCTTTGGTAATGCCGTGAATCATAATGACCATCACCGTCGTCCCCGGCGCGGCGTTGTTCGGATTCCATTTATTTTGCAAATATTGGCAAGCGTCCGTCACATAAGTTCTAGGCAAATCCGCCGGCTTGAGAATCGAAGTTTGAAAAGTTTGCGGCAAAGCCGGGGGCGTGCGCGGAATAGTAGGCGTAGGCACAGGCGTATCGGTAGGCGCGGGCGTTTGGGTGGGTTGACTCAATTGAGCGAAGGCAGTTTGAAAAGCGGCGGTCAGCGCGAGGTTCGTATCTTGAGTCGGCGCGGCAGGCTGGCAGGCGGTTAATAAAATTGCAGTCAAGCCCAACTGGAGCGCCTGACGCTTAATTCGTAATCCATAATGCGGAAGGGATGATGTTTTCATGGTTCAAATTCTACCTGAAAAAAATAAGACGCCTGCTTTCGCAAACGTCTCATCTTCAACCTTCAACCTATACCTTGCTACTCATCCGACTTCCCAGCGATGAAATCTTCCACTTTTTGATGCGCCACTTCGTCTTTGAATTGCTTGGGCGGCGTTTTGAAGAAATAGGAAGACGGTCCAATGATCGGTCCGGCGATCTCGCGGTCGAGCGCGATCTTCGCGCAACGCACTGCGTCAATCATCACGCCCGCCGAGTTGGGGCTATCCCACACTTCAAGTTTTAATTCAAGGTTCAGCGGCACGTTGCCAAAAGTTGTGCCTTCCATGCGGATGTAACACCACTTGCGATCCGTCAACCACGGCACGTGATCGCTAGGACCTACATGCACATTGCTGGGATCAATTTCATAAGGGATCATGCTGGTCACGGCGTTGGTCTTTGAAATCTTTTTGGATTCAAGCCGTTCGCGTTCGAGCATATTGAGGAAATCGGTATTGCCGCCAAAGTTGAGTTGATACGTGCGATCAATTTTTACGCCGCGATCTACGAACAAGCTGGTCAATACGCGATGGACGATCGTCGCCCCTACCTGACTTTTGATATCGTCGCCCAAAATGGGCAAGCCGGCGTCGGCGAAGCGTTTGCCCCAATATTCGGACGAGGCGATGAATACCGGTATGCCGTTGACGAAGGCGCAACCCGCTTCAAGGATTTGCTCCACATACCATTTGGTCGCCATCTCCGAGCCGACCGGCAGGAAGTTGATTACCACATCCGTATGCGTATCTTTTAATAATTGCGCGATATTAGCGGTGGCGCCCGGCGCTTTTTGAATGACGCCGCTCAGATATTTGCCCAGTCCGTCGTGCGTCATGCCGCGCACCACCGGCACGTTGAGGTGGGGAACTTCGGCGAATTTATAAGTGTTGTTCGGCTCGGCAAAAATTGCTTCGGATAGATCTTTGCCCACTTTGGTCGCGTTTACGTCAATCGCTATGGTGAATTCAATATCTTTCACATGATAATCGCCGAGTTGGGTGTGCATAATGCCGGGGATCGCTTCGTCCTTTTTGGCGTTCTTATAAAACTGAACTCCCTGCACAAGCGACGAGGCGCAATTGCCTACGCCGATGATGGCGACCCGTACTTTTTTATTTGCCATTTTTTATAGGTCTCCTTGAGATTTGATTTGAAATTTACTTTCAATGTTTCCAGTAAACTCAGACTGGCTAGTGAAGTATAATCTTACAATTGGTGAAAATGATATGGAGCAGAGCAAAATTCTCGAACGCCTTTTAGAAGTGACGCGCAACCTCAGCGCTTCGGCGGATTTGGAAACTTACGTCCAAACCTTGCTTTCCGCCGCCGCAGAGTTGACCGATAGCGAAAGCGCGTCTATTTTAGAATATGACGAGATTGCGCAAGATTTTCATTTTCGCTTCGTCCCCTGGTTTCATCGCGAAGCCATTCAAAGCGCCAGAGTTCCGCTCAATGGGAGCATTGCCGGGTGGGTCTTTTTACACGAAAAACCTTTATCCATTCCAGATGCGCGCGCGGATGCGCGCCATTATCCCAAAATTGATCAATTGAGTAATTTTACTACCAGCTCATTGTTAGGCGTTCCGCTGATTTTGCGCGGCCGTCCGCTGGGCGTTTTTGAAGTCTTCAATAAATCTAGCGCGGCGCAATATTCCGAAGAAGATATATTGATTATGGAAACTTTGGCTTCGCTGGCTTCAACGGCGCTTCAGAACGCCGCCTTGGAGCAAAACGCGCAATCTTCGATTGAAGGCGCGAAAGAGTTGGAGCGCTTGAAGAGCGAATTCATCGCCATCACTTCGCACGAACTCAGAACGCCGCTGGGCTTGATTTTAGGTCACTCCACCTTTTTACGCGAACTGATCGGAAGCGAACACCATGAACAAGTGGACGCCATCATTCGGAACGCTTCGCGCTTAAAAGAAATTATCGAGAGCCTTTCCCGCGTGGATAATTATCAGACCGGCGGCGCAACGCTCCGCGAAGGGCGCGCCTCGATCGCCCGCATTATTGAAGATACGATTTTATCTTTCAATGAAATGGCGGCGCAAACTCAAGTGACTTTGAAATCCAGCCTGCCGCAAGATGACGAACTCAGCGTCAACGTGGACGCTTCAAAAATTGCGGTTACGCTCAGCAACTTGGTCAAAAACGCGGTGGTCTTTAGCAACCGGGGCGGGCAAGTGAACATTCGCGCGGAACGTCAGCAAGATGCAGTCAAAGTGACGGTTGAGGATAACGGCATCGGCATTCCAGTCAAAGATCTGCCGCACATCTTTGAACGCTTTTATCAAGTCGAATCGCATCTCACGCGCAAACATAGCGGCATGGGGCTGGGGCTTGCGGTGGCGAAAGCGACGGTGGAGATGCACGGCGGAAAAATTTGGGCGGAAAGCATCGAAGGCGTAGGCAGTACGTTTATATTCATTTTGCCGGTAGACGCTCCCGAACCGCCCAAACAGCCCTTCATCGTTTAAACCTTCAACCTCCAAACCCATGAAGCCTATCTTTTTGATTGCGGGAAAGATCCAACGCGAATATATTTTGCCGCCGCTGGGTTTGCCAAGCGTGGATAAACCGGGCGGAAGTTTGCTCTACGCGGCAGGCGGGCTGGCAGTTTGGAATTCGCAGATCAGCTTGGCGGCGCGTGTTGGTAGCGACTATCCAACCGCCGAACTTAAGGAACTGAAAAAACGCGGCTTTGATATCGAGGGGATTCGTATTCAGCCGCATCCCATTGATTTACGTTCTTTCAGCGCTTACACCGATAAATATGAAATCAGCCAAACCAATGCGGTTTCGCATTTTGCCAAACGACAACTCCAATTTCCAAAAGCCTTGCTCGGTTATCAAATGCTTGATCAATCCCAATTAGACCCAAAAGCGCTTGATCCGCTTTCGCCTGCCGCGTTAGACATCCCTAAAAAAAATCGTAACCTTGCTTACATCCACATCTGCCCATTGGATTTTACGAGTCAGAGTCAGTTGGTGAATCTGTTTAGCGGCTCAAACCAGACCGTCAGCCTGGACCCGGCTCCGAATTACATGCACCCCGCCTTTTGGCGAGATTTGCGAACTGTGCTTCAAGGCGTGAAAATTTTTTCCCCGTCCGAGGAAGAACTCCGCGCCCTGTTTTGGGGCGAGACGAATGATTTATGGGAGATGGCAAAGAAAATTAGCGCTTACGGTCCGCAAGTGATCGTGATTAAACGCGGCAGTTTGGGGCAAGCGGTTTATGACGTTGCTCAGGCTAAAAAATATGAAATTCAGGCTTATCCTGCGCGGATCGAAGACCCCACCGGCGTTGGCGACGCTTTTTGCGGCGGCTTTTTAGCGGGCTACCAAAAAACAAACGATCCACTGCAAGCGGCGTTGTATGGCGGCGTTTCGGCTTCCTTGAAAATTGAAGGGAGCGGTCCTTTTCATCCATTAGAGGCGCTGCCCGGGTTGGCGGAAGCCCGCTTACATGCCTTAGAACAAATGGCGCGGGAGGTGTGACTAATAAACCATGACCATCGTTGACAAACTCCTCGATTTGACGCTACAGATTCAACAAATCCCCGCGCCGACCTTTCACGAAGAAATGCGCGGAAGATTCGTGCATGACTTGTTTCAAAAAGAAAATCTCAAAGACGTTTCGATGGATGATGCGGGGAATGTCTATGGGCGTTTGTTCGGTAAAGATCAAAAGGCGAAGCCTTTGATCGTCTCTGCTCATTTGGATACTGTCTTTCCAAACAGCGTCAACTTACAGAGTAGGGAAGAGGCGGGCAAAGTCTGCGCGCCGGGCATCGGCGATAACTCGCTCGGCGTGGGCGCTTTATTCGGTATTATTTGGTCGCTTCAGCGCCGTAAAATTGAATTGGAATGCGATCTCTGGCTTGTGGCAAATGTAGGCGAAGAAGGGCTCGGCGATTTACGCGGGATGAAAGCCGTAGTGGAGCGTTTTGGCGCTGAGGCGCTTGGCTATCTGGTCTTAGAGGGTTTGGCGCTGGGGCATGTGTATCATAAAGCCATTGGCGTGAAGCGCTATCGCATTCATGCCATTACAACCGGCGGACATTCATGGTCTGATTATGGGAAGCCTTCCGCCGTGCATGAATTGGCTTCTTTGATTACGAAATTGACTTCAATGAAATTACCCCGCGAACCGCGCACGACGATGAACATTGGAACGCTTAGCGGCGGCACGGGCATCAATGTGCTTGCCTCCGAAGCCAAATGCGAATTAGACTTGCGCTCTGAAGACCCGCAGACGCTCGCGCAAATTACCAAGCAAGTTGAGGCGTTGATTCATTCTGCAAATAGAGATTGCGTGAAGATGGAGATGGAAGTCATTGGTCAACGTCCGGCGGGCGAAATTTCCCCCAATCATCGGTTTGTGCAAACTGCCATTCAATGCCTGCGTAAACAAGGCGTAGAAGCTGTGCTAACCTCCGGCTCGACGGATGCAAATATTCCGCTGAGTAAAAATATCCCTGCCGTAGTCATGGGCATCACTACCGGCGGAAGCGCTCATACCATGCATGAATATATCAACATAGAACCAATCGCCAAGGGGATGGAAAGCGTCGTTGAGTTTGTCGAAGCGCTCGCCGGGAATAAAAAGCAGTAATAAAAAAGGCTTTCAATTTCTTGAAAGCCTTTATCAACTCACTTCAATCCCAAAATTTCATACACTTCCAACGGTTGAGATTTTCCTTTTACCTGCATCTCGGCGTGCGGCTTAGATTCAATTTCTTTTTTCACGCGCTCAAACGCATCTTTGCTGATCAGGATTTGATTCTTCGCGGAGTTTTCCTGAATGCGTTTGGCGGTGTTGACGTTGTCGCTGATGGCGGTGTATTCCAATCTTTTTTCTGTGCCGATCAAACCTAGCACGGCTTCGCCATAATGAATGCCCGCGCCAAAAGCGAGGTGCGCGTTTTCAGGCAGTTCTTTATATAAGCCTTCAATGGAATCGCGAATCGCCAATGCGGTTTTCACGGCGCGGAGGGTATGGTCAGGTTGGGGGACGGGCGCATTGAACCACGCCATAATTGCGTCGCCCATAAATTTATCAATCGTGCCGCCATGTTCCAGCACGGCTTCAGCCATTGCCGCAAGATAACGATTTAACACGCTCACTAATTTTTCTGGGTCTTGGCTTTCGCTAAAGCTGGTAAAGCCGCGAATGTCCGCAAATAAAACGGTGATGTTGGCGCGTTTGCCGCCGAGTTGCAAACCATTGGGGTCAAGTTGTTCGATGACGGCGGGGGAGACCATCCGCTCAAACAGGCGACGTTGCGCTTCCAACTTCTTTCGTTCGGTGAGGTCGTCTAAAACAATCGCCACGCCCTGAGTTTTTTGCCCGGCGTCTTTGAGCGGCGAAAGATTCAAACGCCAATCTACAATGCCGCGCGTTGGCATGGCATGGCTGATTTCAAGGTCTACAATGGGTTTATCGGTTGCGCGCACCGCCACCAGATGCGGATTGATTTCTTTGGAAACAGAAGCCAGCACATCTTCCAAGTTATGACCGACAATATCCATGGTAGTGTGACCAAGAATATTTTCGGCGGCTTTGTTAGCGAGCGTCACTTGATTTTGAATATCCGCCGTGATGACGCCGCTGGCGATGGACGCAAACACATTATCCATTAAGTTTTTGAGCGCCGTGACTTCTTCCAGCGTGTGTTTGAGCGAAGAGAATAAACGCGCGTTTTCAATGGCAACTGCGGCTTGATTAGCGAAGGCAACCAACAAATCTTTTTCAGTATCGGCGAAGATTCCGGCGCGAATACGGTTATCGGCGTAAATTACGCCGATCAGATCGTTTTTGACTTTGAGCGGCACGCATAAAATCGAGCGTAAATTGAAAGCGACGATGCTCTCCTGCCCGACAAAGCGCTGATCTTCTTGCGCGTTGGTGGTGACGATCGGCTCGCCCGAATCGATGACTTTGCCAACGACCGATTTACTCACCGTCAATTCGGAGGAGTTGATCGATTCCATTTCCCAATTGCGTCCCACGCTGGTGATCATCTCGCCTTTTTCGTTACGCAACATCAAGAAGCCGCGTTCGGCTTTGGTCAGGCGCACGATGTTATCCATCACGATGCGTAGGACTTCGTCTAACTCTAAAGATGAATTGATGATCTGCCCGACATCGGCGATGGCAAGCATATTATTATGCTCGCGTTGAAAGGCTTCGATCCTTTCGCCAATTTGCCCCAAGGAGGATTCCAAGTTCGCTAAATCTTCCAAGACGTTTTTGGAGACCTTCGCTTTGCTGGCGATGATTTCGGCGCGGACTTTCCCAGCCTGAAGACCTAACGTGGTTAGATGTTCATGGACCGTAGTGGGGCGGGTCTGTTCATTCATATCCGTATATTGTAACTTCGTTTTGCAATTTCTTTATAGTGAAAAATGCGAGCTTGCCATGTTTTTACAAGGATTCGCCAAGCGGCGCGGCGCGCTTGTTTTAGGTCTGCGGGGCGCGCGGTAAAGATTGCGTTTTGATATTGCGCGATTAATTCCTGAGCTTCGCCTTCTGCGGCGGGGAGGATTTGTGTCAGAATGGCGGCGCGCTCTTGTGGCGTAGCGTGCGGCGGTTGTTTAATCCCCAGCCAGCGTAAACTGAAATGAAGCGTTTGATATGTTTTTTCGATGGGGAGCAGGCGTTCCCAATCTGCCCAATAGGCGATCCAGAGCGGGGGAGCGGCGCCGTGTTTTTGATAGCGGCTGACTAAATAGACTGGAATACGCTTGGCGAGCGCGTAGCGTTTGGAGAAATAGACGATTAAACCAATCAGCCCAATCGTCAACGTGAAATAGAGCGCCTTCAACCATTGCATTGTGTTTGTGCGCGTTGAGGTTGGAACGGACTCGTCTTCATTCGGTTCAAAGCCAGCCGAACTATCGGCATCATCCATTTTGATCAGCGGCGGTTTGGCTAACCCCGAATCTGTGTCAGTTGAGTTACGCGGCGCAGACGGGCGCGTTAGCGAATCTTGATTGCTGGTTGGCTCAAATTCCACCCAGCCGATTCCCGGAAAATAAACTTCGGGCCAGGCATGGGCGTTCAAGTGGGTGACGGTGTAACGCTCTCTGTCTTTATCGTAAGTTCCCTGCGCAAAGCCAACCGCCATGCGCGCCGGTATGCCTAAAGTTCGTAAAAGCAAAATTTCCGCGCTGGCGTAATAGACGCAAAACCCTTGTTTGTAATCAAATAAAACCCAAAGCGTTGGGTCTTGATTAAGCCCGGGCGATTCTTCAAGGCTGGCTTGATATTTGATCGTCTTCCTTAAATAAAGCGTGATGGCTTGCGCCCGATCAAATGGGGTGGCTTGATCGGCGGCAATTTCTGCCGCTAGCGCTTTGAGACGCGGCGCGATTTTTTCCGGGACTTGTAAATATCTTTCCGTAACCCAAGCGGGGTACTCCGCCCCGGCATTGCGTAAATCCTCCACTGTGGGCGCGGCGATCAATGCGCGGACTGTGTAGCTGTTTCCGGCGACCAAACCCGGGTCGGCGATGAATCCGAGCGCTTCTTGCCTGCCCGTTCCCATCGGCGCGACAATTAATTTCCCGGCGCGGTTGATCCAGGTTGTTTCGGCTGGCGCGTAGAGCAATTCCTGTTTTTGAAAATTGATCGTGAATTTTAATTGGACGGTTTGGCGCGTATCTATGCCTTCAACTTCCAATTGATCGAATTCCGGGTTATAGGTTCTTTGCTGTGCATTGGCATTTGACCATTGCCCGTTTAGGTAGGTGTCATACGTGCGCCCGCGCCAGTAGTAACGCACAATCTCCGCGCCGGATTTCGGCGCTTCAATATATAAAACTGGCGTGTCGCTGGTGGGGGCTTCGCTTCCGAGCTTTAGTTCGCTTCCGTAATAATCTCCATTGGGGATTAAGCTATAAGGAGATTTCAAGGCTTTGACCGAATTGGCGAAGCGGTTGGTTAGCGGGGCGATCAATTGCCGCCAGGCTTTGGCGGCTGGCTTAACCGCGCTGAGCGCGCCGGGCAAAACCCAAGCGATGAAAACCAGAAGCGCCGCGCTATAAAAGATACTGCGCGAAAATTCCCACTCCGTATCTGAAGAAAGGAAAACTCTTTTCTGTTTCCACGCTTTTTGATTTTCAAGATAATGCGCGCGCCCCGCTAAAGCCAGCGCGACGAAGATGAAGAAAGCCAAGCCCCAAGCGCGGGCAGGTAGCCAAGCGTCGTAGATGTGGACGATCAAGAAAGTTGCGCCGGGGATGAAGATCGCCTCCAGATAACTGCCGTGCCGCGCTAAGCGATAACCGACTACGCAACCAATTATCCAAAAGCCGAGCGAAGCTAGCGCAATAAAAAATAAAGTATCGTAAATTGGCTGGTTGCGAAAGAAGAGCGCGAGCGCGTCAAATAAGCGTAATAATAAATTTCCTAGATCGTCGCTGACAAAAGCGGTTCTTTCGGCACGGTCTAAGGCGCTCAGCAAGCGCATGGGGACGATCAATGCCGCATACTCACATGCCAGCCAAATTGAAATTTTTCTGGAGAAGGAACTGTACCCAAGCGCCAGCCCCAAGATGACCGCAAAAAAACTAACGCTTTGAATTACTTCTAACTTCGGCGCCCATTCTGTGATCGTTAATCGAATGGCGGCGCTTTGAACCAGCACAAGCGCCAAGCCGATCGTTTGCCAGTCCCAGGCGCGGGCGGAAAAACTTTTTTGCGCGAAAGTTTTGAGCGTTGCGCCCAGCTTTTCAAATGGCGGCACAGTTTCCATCCTTTGAGTGTACAATGAAGAAAAAAATAAATCAATTCCTAGAGTTGGCAAAAACACTGGAGGAACTGTATGCAGGTCTTGATAGATAGCGGAATCGCTATCGTGATTGCGATTCAAAACTTGGGCGCTTGGCTGTTTATGCCGATGAATTTTTTTAGTTTTCTCGGCACTGAAGATTTTTTCTTTCTGGTTTTGCCCTTGCTCTATTGGTGCGTGGATGCGGCGCTCGGTCTGCGCGTGGGGTTGTTGTTAGTCGCCACTGGAGCGGTGAATCAAATTAGCAAAATGCTGTTGGCGGGTCCGCGCCCATATTGGGTTAGCTCGCAAGTCCACGGATGGTGGCCCGAGACGAGTTTTGGCGCGCCTTCCGGACATGCGCAAACGGCAATGAGCGCTTGGGGGGCGCTGGCTTTATATTTCAAAAAAGCTTGGGCTTGGGCGCTCGCCGGCGCGGTGATCTTCTTGATCGGTTTTTCGCGGCTCTATCTCGGCGCGCATTTTCCGCATGACGTAATTTTAGGCTGGCTTTTCGGCGCTGGCGTGCTTTTTGTCTTCATCAAATTAGAACAACCGGTTTTGGCTTGGTTCGCTAAAAAAACTTTTTCCCAACAAATTTTATTTTCATTTCTCGTTTCTTTAGTTTTGATTTTGATCGGCTTGCTCGTGGCGGCTGTGCGTCAAAATTATCAACTCCCGGAAGCGTGGGCGGCTAATGCGCTTCGCGCCTCGACGGAAGCGCTGAATCCGGTGGACCGAAACGGCGTCTTCACGTTTGGCGGAACTGTCTTTGGCTTGCTGGCTGGCGCGGTGTGGATTCAGCGTCATGGCGGCCACCAAGTTTCAGGTCCGCTTGAGAAGCGCGCATTGTGTTATCTGATTGGGGTAGTGGGCATCCTGATTTTGTGGATGGGTTTAGGTCAAGTATTTCCGCGTGGGGACGGGTTTGTTTTTTTTGCGCTTCGTTACTTGCGCTATACGCTGGTGGGCGGGTGGATTGCCGCCGGAGCGCCGTGGACGTTTAAGCGCTTAAAGCTCTTGTAATTTTTACCGACTCCCATCTGATATAATCTCAGCGCTTTAGGCTTTTCAATGACACTAGACAAAAATACACCTCTGCATAATCGCTATCGGATTATTGAAATCCTCGGACAGGGCGGAATGGGCTCAGTTTATTCTGCCGTAGATGAAAATCTCGGTAACACTGTCGCCATTAAAGAAAACCTGTTTACGACTGAGGAATACTCCCGCCAATTTCGCTTGGAAGCGGTGATTCTCGCTAACTTGCGCCACCCAAATTTGCCGCGCGTGTACGATCATTTCGTGCTTGGCGATCAGGGTCAATACTTGGTGATGGATTTTATTGAAGGGGAGGATTTGCGTCAGCGCATGGAGCGGATGGGGACGATCAGCGAAGATGACGCCGTGCAAATTGGCGCTTCTATCTGTGACGCCTTGGCTTATTTGCACACGCGCAAGCCGCCGATCTTGCATCGCGATATCAAACCCGGCAACGTGAAAATTACGCCGGAAGGTCACATCTTTTTGGTAGATTTTGGATTGGCGAAAATCTATCAGGGCGCCACGCAAGCCACCACGACCGGCGCGCGCGCCATGACGCCGGGCTATTCCCCGCCTGAACAATACGGCACGGCGCGCACCGATTCGCGCACGGATATTTATTCGCTTGGCGCAACTTTATACGCGGCTATGTGCGGCATGATTCCCGAAGACGGTTTGGCGCGCGCAATGGATAGCGCTCAACTTACGCCGTTGCGAAAACGCAATTCAAACGTTTCGCGCCGGATTGCCGCCGCGATTGAAAAGGCGATGTCCATTGACCCGAGCGATCGCTTTCAAACTGCCGAAGAATTTAAGAAAGCTTTGCTGAGCGCGAAATCGAAAACTCAGCAAATCGCCGGCTCGTATCTAGTCTCTCCGCCTCCGGCTGACTTAGAAATTTCCAGCGAATCGGCTGAAGCTTCCACTCAAGTAGATCAAGAACCGCGCGATGCGACTGGACCCCTGCGCGCGCCCGCGCCGCACGAAGATCAACCTTTTGTTTCGCCATTGAAGAAACAAAAAGAAAAAGAAAAGAAACGCCGCGGCAACTTCATCCGCTTTCTCTTTTTCTTAATCCTTTTAGGCCTCGCCTCGATTTTCTTTTTCGTTCCGGAACTCATACCCGCTGAAATGCGCGCCTTGGTTTTCCCGCCGACGATTACCCCCACTCCCACCCAAACGGTCACGCCTTCGCCGCTTCCCAGCCTAACAATAACTCCGCTGGCGACGGCTACGGCTACAAAGAAAATGCCGACCGCCACAGCGACGCTAACATTAACCAGCCTTCCAGTTGTTGTTGAAACTGAATTACCCGTTACGCCAACGCCGTCTAACGTTCCAACTTTAGCCGCTACGCCCATCGGCGGCGGCGGGGAAGTGGCGTATGTTTCAAACCGTTCTGGCACGCCGCAAATTTATTTGGCGCCTATTTCAGGCGAAAGCACAACGCAAATCACCAGCCTGCCGGCTGGCGCCTGCCAACCGGCTTGGTCGCCCGATGGTCAAAAAATAGTTTTCGTTTCGCCTTGCAAAGGCAGGGATGATTTATACCGCGGCTCAAGTTTATACGTGATCAATGCAGACGGCACAAATCTCACGGCTTTGCCCACCGTCTCCGGCGGCGATTTTGAACCGGCTTGGTCGCCGGACGGATCGCAAATCGCTTTCACTTCTTTTCGCACAGGCAATGCAGAAATCTTTGTCTTAGATATTGAAACGCAAACTGTCACCCAATTGACCAAAGGCAGTTTTAGTTTGGAATCTCGGCAAGCGGCTTGGTCGCCGGATGGCACGCAAATTGCATACACCGTCAAACGCTTGGGCGTGTTTCAGATTTGGCTAATGAACGCGGACGGGAGCGCTCAAACTCAAATTGTCCGTAGTGGAACGGATTTCACCGACTACTTGCCGGCTTGGTCGCGAGACGGTCAAACCATCCTCTTCACGCAACGATGCGTCACCTCATTTTGCTTGTCACATGCGATGACAATTTCAGCCATAGATCGCGCCACGCAACAAGCGACTGCGCTAAAGTTGACCAGTTTTTCAATTGAAAATATCAAATACTCGCCGGATGGTTTATGGATCATTTATGAAGGCGACGAAAGCGGAAAGAACAGCGACATTTATTATTCAACCCTCGCAGGCGCAGACTTTACGCGCTTCACCGCGGACCCGGGTATGGATTTCGACCCAAACTGGCGCCCCGCCTTGAAATAGAAAACAAACGTTCGGAAATGCCAGAGCTGATTATGAGCGTTTTAAGCGCTTTTAAGCTCTGGCATTTTTTTGTCTTATAATACCTTTCAAAAGTAAAAACCATAACTTCTTGAATTGAAATAAAATAGAAATGAATAGACTTTATGGATAAGGTACAATCGCTCTCGCAAATCGTTCGGAAGCGCATTTATCAAATATAATTTTTTTTGAACAAGGATCTGATGATTCTCGAACGCGACTCATTCCTACAAAAACGATATCGAATTATTGAGAATCTCGGTCAGGGGGGGATGGGCTCAATTTATCGCGCAATAGACGAGAACCTCGGCTTGGAAGTCGCGGTTAAAGAGAATCTTTTTACCACTGAAGAATACGCCCGCCAATTCCGTTTGGAAGCGGTGATTTTAGCGAACCTGCGCCACCCGAACCTGCCGCGCGTTTCGGATCACTTCGTCATCGCTGGCGAAGGTCAATACCTGATCATGGACTACATCGAAGGGGAAGATTTACGTCAGCGTATGGAGCGCGTTGGGCTTTTACCGGAAGATGAAATCATTCAAGTTGGCGCCGCCATGTGCGACGCGCTGACTTACCTGCATACGCGTAAACCGCCCGTATTACATCGGGATATTAAACCGGGCAACGTCAAAATCTCCCCCGACGGGCATATTTATTTAGTAGATTTTGGTCTGGCGAAAGTGATTCAAGGCAATCAAGCCACCACCACCGGCGCGCGCGCCATGACGCCGGGTTATTCCCCGCCCGAACAATACGGC
This sequence comes from Anaerolineales bacterium, assembly GCA_020847355.1. Classification (GTDB taxonomy): domain Bacteria; phylum Chloroflexota; class Anaerolineae; order Anaerolineales; family Villigracilaceae; genus Villigracilis. Next base: position 19,161 of record JADLCG010000272.1, read on the forward strand.
ACCGCCCGCACGGATGCGCGCACGGATATCTATTCATTAGGCGCAACCTTATACGCCGCGCTGACTGGCGTCATCCCGGAAGATGGGTTGGCGCGCGCAATGGATAACGCGCAACTCACGCCGCTCCGCAAAAGAAATCCAGAGATCGCGCGCCGCCTCGCCGCCGCGATTGAAAAAGCGATGGAGATTGACCCGGGCGATCGCTATCAAACTGCGGAAGCCTTCAAACTAGCCTTGCTGAACGCCAAATCCAAAACGCAACAGTTGACGGGAACTTATACGATCAGCCCGCCCCCGCCAGAGGCGGAACGCCAAGCCGACCCAGCCAAAGCGGCGGTTCTCGCGCACTCCATCCCGTTGGAAGAACAACCCTTCGTCTCTCCGCGCAAAAAACAAATGCAAAGAACCACGCGCATGATTCGCACAATTAGCGGCGGCTTCCTCGCTTTTCTGCTGATCTCATTTTTATTGATCCTCTTTTTTGCGCCCCAACTTTTACCTGATTCAACGAGAAAATATTTTACATTTTTACCGAGCGTGCCAGAAGTTGTTCTGCCAACCCAAACCGCGCAGGTTGAAACCCCAATTGAATTAGCCTCGCCGACTTTGCTCAACACGCCGGTTATAGAAATGACCGCCACCGCCGACCTGACAATTGACGTGACGCAAACCGCCGCCTCTGCGCTGACCCAAACCTTAGCGCCAACGCCCATCGGCGCGGATTACCTTCAGATTGCCTACGCCTCAACGCGCACGGGCGTTTCCCAAATTTATCTAACCAACCTGCTCAGCGATCAAGCCATCCCCATTACCAATATGCCGGGCGGCGCTTGCCAACCGTCTTGGGCGCCAGACGGCAGTAAACTGGTTTTCACTTCGCCTTGCGGCATCAAGAAAGATACGTACTCAGAATCCAGCTTATTTATTATTGACGCAGACGGAAGCAACTTGATCCCGCTTTCTACCGCCACAGTCCCGGGCGGAGATTTTGAGCCGGCTTGGTCGCCGGACGGAAAATACATCGCCTTTACTTCGCTTCGAGACGGCTACATGCAAATTTATTCCTACAACTTGGCAAGTAGCAGTATTACTCGTTTGGTGGAAACCCCAGTTAACAAACCCGCGCGCCAAGCTTCGTGGTCGCCAGATGGCAAGACAATCGTCTACTCCTATCAAAGAGTGGACGCTTATGAAATCTGGACGATGTCCGCTTTTGGATTAGACGAGAAATCTTTCCTGCTCAGCGCCGACTACCTGTCCAATAACTTTCCGATTTTCTCGCCGGATGGAAAATACATCTTATTTAGCCAAACCAACACCCGAGACGCCAAACTTCCCGACTTGTTTTTTGTCAAACTCAGCGACCCCTCGACGCCGTTGAAAGTCTCGTTGGGCGTGAACTCCATCACCGATGTACACTATTCCCCGGATGGCAATTGGCTGGCTTATGAAGCGGGCGGCGAGCGCGGCTACCACGTTTATTATTCCACGCCCTCGGGCGGCAATCAAGCGCGCATCACGCAAGACGTGTTTTCAGACGATTTCGACTCGGCTTGGCGTCCCATCCTCAAATAAGACAGCAGTCGTCGCTTACTCTCAGCTAGCGGAAGCGCCTAAAAGCGTCTTCCGCTTTTTATTTTGAAATTCTTACACTCCTCTTATTGACTTCCATTTTCCCCGCTGTTATCATTATCTCGCAAGAAATAGCGCTCTCGTTTTGGGAGCGCTAACTATTGATAACCATGAAAACGCTCACCGAACGTCAAAAGACCCTGCTCTTACTCATCGTCCGCGACTATATTGATTCGGCACAGCCAATCGGTTCAAAACGCCTCGCTGAACATTACCATTTAGATCTTTCCACCGCAACCATCCGCAATGAAATGGCGGCGCTCACCGAATTGGGCTATCTTCGTCAGCCGCATACTTCAGCCGGGCGCGTGCCCAGCGAGGAAGGTTATCGCTATTTCGTCAGCGAAATGATGCACAACGCGCAATTACCGGAAACAGTTCAACGCACCATCTCGCACCAATTCCACCAATCCCGCCCGGATATGGAACAGTGGATGACCTTAGCCGCTTCCATCCTTGCCAACCAATCGCAGGGTGTTTCGATGGTCACTGCCCCGCACGTTGAGCAATCCAGATATAAGCACGTGGAATTAATCTCCACGCAGGGCAGGCAAGTGCTTATGGTCTTAGTGATGATGGGCGGGGACGTGCGTCAACAAATCCTGACTTTGGCGGAACCCGTCACTCAAGAAAGACTTAGTCAAACCGCCGCGCGCCTCAACGGACTTTTAGCTGGTCTGACCATAGAAGCAATCGCCTCGCTGACAAATCGCCCCGATCCGCTCGATCAAGATATCCTTTTGCTCATTTTGCAGGATTTGCGCAACGCCGCGAGCCAAATCTCCGGCGAAATTTATACCGATGGCTTGACCAACGTCTTAAGCGAACCAGAATTTGCAGAATCTGACGAAGCCAGAAGAGCGCTGAAGATTTTTGAAGAACGCTCCACCCTGCAAGGCTTGCTTGCCAAAACTGCTATTAACAGCGACATTGGCGGGCTTCAAGTTTTGATTGGCGGCGAAGGCGAATGGGACGAACTCCGGCGTTGCTCAATGGTAATTGCCCGATACGGCGTGCCCGGCATGGCAATGGGCACAGTCGGCGTTTTAGGTCCAATGCGTATGGCTTATGCGCGCACCATCCCAACGGTGAGATATGTGGCTGGCGTGTTAAGCGATTTGGTCAACGATACGATTTCAAGCGAAAACGACCTTAGATAATTTGATTGTCTAAGATTAAATATTGAATAACGAAAGCGAAGATTATGACAAAGAAGAAAGATCATCACGAAGAAATAGACGAGACTCAACCCTCAGCCGAAGAAATGCCCATTGCGGGCAACCCTGATTCGGCGGAGCGCGAAGCGCTGATCAATCAACTGAAAGAAGCCGAAGCCAAAATCATCGAATATAAAGACGGTTGGGCGCGTTCGCAGGCGGAATTTCAAAATTACCGCAAACGCATTGAGCGCGATAACGATTTGCTAAAGGCGAACATGAAGGGCGATATTGTCAAAAAAATATTGCCGGCGCTCGATGATTTAGAACGCGCCTTACAAAACCGCCCAGCCGACGATGCCTGGGCGAATGGCGTTGAATTGATTGCGCGCAAATTGCAAAATATTTTAGATAGTGAAGGCGTCACGCGCATTGAAGCGCAAGGCGCAGAGTTTGACCCTAACTTCCATGAAGCGATTTCGCACGAGCCTTCGGATGCAGTCGCCAGCGGGCATGTGATTGAAGTCGTTCAAAATGGATATTTGATCGGCGAGCGCGTGATCAGACCTGCATTGGTAAGAGTGGCGCAGTAACGCTTAACACCTGA
>JADLCG010000273.1 GCA_020847355.1 Anaerolineales bacterium
ACCATTTAAGTTGATTCGATTCCGCAGTTTGGGTTTAGGAAATTTGGACTATTTTTATCTTATTTTACTCCCATCTTTTTGCTTTACAATTATCGCGTCGAGTCGGATTTCTTCAAGTAAAATTATCAGGTGAATTCAAGGAGCGTAAGTGAAACTAGGAAAAAATAAGCGCCCGATTCTCTGGGCTATGTTTGTGTTGTTTGTATTATCTTGCGCAGTCCCGGCTGGGTTGGCGACGCCTGTTCCGCCGACGGTGGAGCAAATTTCCCAGGCGGATATGGCAACTATCATCGCAGGGACAGCCAATGCGGCGCAGGCGCAAACTGCCTCCGCCTTGCCGACAGTCACGCGCACTTACACGCCCACTTGGACGCCTTCTACAACGCCAACTTCCACGCCGACTTTCTTATATCTGCTTCCAACGCGCACGCCGATCCCAACCGATACCGTCATGCCGACTTTAGGCACGCTGATCGTGGTGGGGAGCGGAACTGCCGCAACTTCGATTTACAAAGACGTGCCGTGGGCTTGTTTGGTCACGGGCAGTACGCCGCCGCGCAATGCGCCAGTACAGCCGGGTAAGAATTTTTACGTCACCTGGACGGTTAAGAACGTGGGGACAAAGGAATGGTGGAACAACGGCATTGACTTTGTTTACGATGCGGGATACCGCACCGAACAGAGAGCCATTCAGGATTTATCTAAAACTGTTTATCCGGGCGGATCGGTCACTTTGAAGGTTTTATTAACCGCGCCAAAGCGCCCCGATACTTACAACGTCATTTGGGCGTTGAAGGTAGGAAATAAGGCGTTCTGTCACATGAAGGTCAGCTTCAAGGTGGCGGATAAATAAGCTTTTATTTTTTGCCCCACAATCCATAACCTTCATTTCGTCTTTTTTCCCTTCTTTCATGTTGCTCATGGATTTGCTCCACATGATTCGCTTTTTCTGCAATCGCCGCCTCGAGCCATAATTTTCCTTTTTCCGCAGTGGCGTGACTGCCTGCGCCGTACGCGCCGGTTTTTGTATCATCATCCCAGGGCGGGTTAGCGATCAGACTTCCGCCTTCGATCCAATCCATATAATAATCAGGCGTGGAAACAAAATCTATTTCGTCTACCACTTTTTCCATTTTGCATAAATCAGGGCGGAGATGAAGCATAAAAGAAGTTTCCAATTCGCCCGCGTGACCCATGCCGCCAATTTTAGACGTGCGGTATTTTTCTAATGCTTCAGCGCCGATTCTGCCTGAGGTGTGCAACCAAGCTGTAGCGCAGAAAGCGCGGCGATGTCTTTCTCCTGCATATTTGATCACGTTCGCCAAAAATGACGAGTTGCCGCCGTGACCGCTCATCAAATAAAAGCGATTGAAGCCGCGAGCGGCTAAAACGTCAATCACAGTCAGCCAAAAATCTTCAAAGGCGCGCCCGCCAGCATTGAGCGTGCCAGCGAAAGAGGAACGATGCGTGCTAACCCCGTAAGGCATGACGGGCAGAGCAAAACTTCGCGTAGCCAAATTAGGGCTTCTATTTCCATATTCAACTGTGCCATTAGCGATTGCATTAATAATTATTGAATCTACCGACAACGGGAGATGGAAGCCATGTTGCTCAGTATGCCCAATCGGCATCAGGATCACCTTATCGCGTTCGCTATCCGGCGGCAAAAAAATTTTCGCTTGATTTGTTGAAACATGAGGCTGGCGTAAAAAGACTGATGACTGGTGGCTGATACCAGACGATTGCGGGTCTATACCGCTAGGGGCGAGGCAATAGACTTTTGAAAAACCGTCATCGCGCAAACTATCTAATAGGTTGATGATGTACTGCCAAAAAATTTGATCTGGGATTTCAAGCCCGCTATTGCGCCACCCAAACGGAAACGCTGGCAATAGCCCGCATCGTTCTGGACCTGATAACTGTTCCAGCAATTGAGCATGATCATAGCCCGAGCCAAGCGGCAAAACCAAAGGCACATCGCGTGGCAGGTTGGCGACTTCATCCCAAGTGAGTTCGTCGTAGTTGAAGAAGGTGGTCATAGATGTAATTATAAAGACAAATGGTTTACTTGTATTCCCCAAACATGACATGTCTTACACGGTTTGTGATTAACTGACATCTCTGACTAGCCATAGGTTATGATTATTCGTGGTTCTAATGAGACATGTCATGTTTTAAACACGCAGGTTGGCGACTTCGTCCCAAGTTAATTCGTCGTAGTTGAAGAATGGGGAAGGGGACATGGTTAGTTTTCCTTATAGACCTGACAGGTTTCCGAGAATCCATTCTCATCAAGATTCAATTTTGTTCATAGAAGTTTGATAAAAATTCACCACAATAAAACCTGTCAGATCTGATATTACGATTCAACAATTCTTTCTCTTGCGTATCGCATCGGGATAAATCCCTCGCTCAGTACAAAGAAGCCCAAAGGGCTTAAGCGCGAAGCGCTTTCACGAACTGAGGCAGGGATTTATCCCGCCGATTCTTTACCCCTCCACAATCCCAATCTCTTCCTCGCTCAACCTATATTATTATCCCCTTTAGGGGACAACTCACGCGAAGCGACCAGATTATCAATCACCTTATCTGTGGCGGTGATTTGACGTTGCAGTAATTCCAAAACCTGACAGGTTTTATGATAACGATTGATGATTAAATTTCTGCGAACACGAAAGGAGTCTTTTAATCACGGCTCTATGGAAACCTGTCAGGTTTGAAATCACTCCCAACCATCAACCGTTCTTAGGCAGTAAATACCAATCTAAAAATCTTTCCATTCTTTCATACACATCCAACAAATTTTCGGGGCGTAAAAAGCCGTGCGGCTCGGTGGCGTAGGTTTTGTATTCAAAGGTTTTATTTTCGCGCTTCAGCGCTTCCACCCATTCTTCGCTGGCTTCGGGCGGCACAACTGTATCAAGCAAGCCATGCAAAATCAAAACTGGCTTTTGAATATTCCGCGCTTCGGTGATGGGGGAGCCTTGCATATAAATATTCGTATTTTCAGCAGGATGCCCTAAAAAGATTTCAGTATAAAGCCTCAATCTTTTTTCGCATTGTGCCCAAGATGTCACCAAATTTGAATCGCCATATTTTGTGACTCCACAAGCAAATAAATATTCAGGGTCGCGTGATAGCGCGTTAATCGTCAGGTAGCCGCCATAACTTCCGCCCGCGATTCCGATTTTATCAGGCGCGATATTTTTCAACGTGCGTAAATATTTTGCGCC
>JADLCG010000274.1 GCA_020847355.1 Anaerolineales bacterium
ATGAAAATTGGCGTGATTGGCGCGCTGGACGAAGAATTAATTTCCATTCGCGCTTTCATTCAAGGCGCGGAAAAAATTGAAAAGGGCAGGCGCGTATTTTGGCGCGGCGCCGCCAGCGGACATGAAATTTATCTGACGCGCTGTGATCCGGGCAAAGTCAATGCCGCAATCGCAACCCAACAAACGCTCGATCTATTCGGCGTGGACGCGATTTTCAATATGGGCAGTTCCGGCGCGCTTGCTCCGCACTTGGAAGTTGGAGATTTAATCGTTGCCGTTGAATTTATTCAACACGATTTTGACGTAACCGACTGGGGCTTGCAACCCGGCGAACTGCTCTTCGATATTTTGACTTCCAGCGCAACCGGTCAATTGGAATTTAACAAGCGCCACATTTTCAACGCTGATGCACGGCTCAGCGCCCAAGCGCTGGCAATCGCCCAAACAGTTCCGCTCAAACCGTTGGCGGGCCACCTGCCGCAAGTTTACGCGGGCAGAATCTTGAGCGGCGATCAATTCATCGGCAAGCCGGAAAAAGCCAAACATTTATGGGCTGTGCATGAAGGTCTTTGCACGGATATGGAAGCCGCCGCGATTGCCCACGTTTGCGAAGTCAATCAAATTCCATTGCTTTGCATCCGCGCCATTTCAGATAAAGCCGATCATTCCGCCGCTTTAGCATTTACGGATTTTCTAATTGGCGCAACCGCCAATTATGGAAAAATCTTTGAAGAACTCATTCGGCAATTGAAGTAAAAGCGGGGCTTTGACGCGCATCCTTTTTCAGGAATAAAAGAAAACCCAATAAGCGAATCCCAGCGCTGACCCATAACGCGCCGCCCAGACCGATCCAATCCGCAAGCCAAGCGCCGATCAACGGGGCGGCAATTGCCGAAAGATATTGCAGAGATTGCGAGAGCGAAACAAAAGTAGCGCTGTATTGGTGCGGGACGGTTTTCATCAATTCGTCAAAGAAGACCAAATCCAAGCCGGATTGAAACAAGCCGGCTATTCCCGCGTATAAAACAATCCAATGGATGTTGGGCGTAGCGGCGGTTAGCGCGGGGTAGAACGCCATCCCCAAGGTAGTGGCTAAAAGCACCGTGCGCCCGCCATATTTCCGCGAGACCCAGGGCCAGAGAAAATATCCAACCAGCATCACCAAAGTCATAGACATAGTGATATCGCCGATTTGCGCGTCCGTGGCGTTCACGCGGCGCACAAAAAAGAGCGGCAAAATTGGCTGGCTCAGCGCCACCGCAGACATGTACACAAACTTCTTCAATGCAAAGGCTTGAAACGCCGGTTCTTGGCGGATGAGCGCGAAATAGTTTCGGGCGGAATCTAATGCCGATTGCGCCGGAGCCGCTACGGGCGGAGTCTGGGGCGGGAGTTTAATCTTGCGCGAAAAATAAAAGCTGATCAAGCCGCCCAAAGATAAGCCTAGAAACATCAGCGCGTAATTGCGCGGAAACGCAATCAAATCAATTACGTTGGTGACGAAGAAGGTCATCGCCACGCTGGTCAGTCCAAAAATTGCCCAGCGCCGACTCAATAACTCATAACGTCCTTCGGGACCTGCGACTGAATTCATCACTACAGAAAACGCAACCGCCAGAACAGTTTGCGGCAAAGTGGCAAACGCCCAAATTGCCAGCGTGGCGATTGCGGTATATTGATTTGATAAAATCAGCGTGAGCAAACCGGTCAGCGCGTAACAAGAGATCACCAACAGGCGCGCCAAGCTATACCATGAGACGACTTCGCGCCGCGTTTGGAGAAAACGCCCAACCATGAGCGCCAGAAAAAAACCAGTGACGCCCGGCATGGAAGTGAGCAGTCCAACTTGAACGTTGGAAGCGCCTAAGCGCGTGAGAAAAACCGGCAAAAATGGCGCGGCAACGCTGGCAATGCTTACGCCAATCGCGTCAATTTGCACGTTGCGAAAATTTTGTTTTTGAATTTTCTCTGATTCGGGATTCATAAAATTAATCGAAAGGCGCGTAGATTATAACCTGCCTGCTCAAGCCGCCGTCCTCGGCGGCGGAGACTCTAGGGCTATCGCATTTGAATTTTTATCCGCTGATCTGCGCCAATCTACGCGATTTTTTTAGAAAGATTAGCGTGAATTCGTGAAGATTGGCGGATTCTGAAACTAAATCACCAAAGGTTGAGTTTCAAGATTTTCAAATGCAATTACCCTACGGAAACTAAAGCTCTTGAATTTTCGTCCACTTCTAAAAGGAGAACCCCGATGAAAAAAATATCCAATTTATTTATGCAGGCATTCTGCGGGCTGATTTTACTTTCAGCTTGCGGCGCTCCGGCAAGCGCAACTTCAATCCGCCAATCGGAATTGAAGCGCGAAGAACATCCGCAAGTTGCAGAGGCGGATTTGCAAACGCTGGTCGGCGAGAATAACGCTTTTGGATTGAATCTCTACCAAGCGCTTCACGCCGACACTGGAAACTTGATCCTTTCTCCGTACAGCATTTCGCTCGCCCTAGCGATGACGTACGCCGGCGCGCGCGGCGTCACTGAAACGCAGATGGCGCAAACTTTGCAGTTCACGCAAAGCCAAGCCCAAGTTCATGCGGCTTTCAACGCGTTGGACTTAAGCCTAAAAGCCCAGCCCGCGCAGGTTGCGGAAGATCAGAAACCATTTCAACTGAGCATTGCCAATGGGCTGTGGATCGAACAAACTTATCAATTTCTGCCGCAATATTTAGATACGCTTGCGCTCAACTACGGCGCGGGGATTCGCGCGGCGGATTTCGCGCAAAATTTCGATCAAGAACGGCTGGGCATTAATCAGTGGGTCAGCGACCAAACTGAAGATCGCATCAATAACTTGCTCGCGGATGGCTCGCTCAATGCGGATACGAAGATGGTTCTAGTGAACGCTATTTACTTCAAGGCGGATTGGTTGAGTCAATTTGACGCTGACGCCACGTACGACGCGCCTTTTCATCTGCTGGATGGAAGCGAAGTTTCCGTCCCCACAATGAACGATAGTTTTTATGGCAACCCATACTTACAAGGCGCTGATTATCAAGTCCTTGAATTGAGATATGCGGGCGAAACTACGGCAATGGATATCTTCCTGCCAGCCGAGGGAAATTTCGAGGCGTTTGAATCCGCTTTCAGCGCCGAGCGTTACGCGGAAATGATCGGCGCTTTGAAGCCTGCGGATGCAGTCCGCGTCAGTTTGCCAAAATTCCAATTCGCCAAAGATTTCAACTTATCCGCCGCGCTTTCCAAGCTAGGCATGAGCGTAGCTTTTGATCCGCAAACGGCGGATTTTTCCGGCATGACCGGCAAACCGGATTTATTCATCAGCGATGTGGCGCACAAAGCTTTTGTGGCAGTGGATGAAGACGGCACAGAAGCCGCCGCGGCAACTGCCGTCATTATGGGCGCGACCAGCGCCATGCCGCCAGAAACAGTCTTCACCGCCGACCGCCCGTTCATCTTCGTGATCAGAAACACGGTCAATGGGCAAATCCTGTTCATTGGGCGCGTTCTGAATCCAGCGCAATAGACTTTATCAGAAATTATTTCTGGACGCGGATTGACGCTGAAAACGCGGATTTTTTCTTCTTTGATCCGCGTCAATCCGCGTTCATCTGCGTCCAATAAAATAACTTTGGCTAATCCATCGCTCAAGGCGGCGTCCCCGCCGCCGAGGACGGCGGCTTGAGCAGGGAAATTATAGGAAAAACTTCGGGGCGTTTTAGCTTAATTTTCCTTCAAGATAATCCAAAACAAACTTCAGCGAAGCCTCGGCGGAGCATAATTTATTTTGCCTGCGATCCCCCGTCCAGACGAAATGGCGCGCCCAATCTCCGGTTGGAGTGGAGAGCCCTGCCCAAGTTGTGCCAACTGGCTTTTCAGGCGTGCCGCCGCCGGGTCCGGCAATGCCGCTCACGCTCACGGCAATTTCCACGTTAAAAATGGAACGCGCGCCGCGCGCCATTTGAAGCGCCACCTCGCGGCTCACCGCGCCAACTGAATTCAACGTCTCCCAAGTCACGCCTAAAACGGCGACCTTTGCTTCATACGAATACGCCACTGCGCCGCCCATGAAATACTCCGAAGAGCCGGGCAAGTTGGTGATACGGTCGGCGATCAGCCCGCCCGTGCAGGATTCGGCGGTCGCCAATTTCAGCGAGCGGGCGCGCAACAATTCAGCGATCTGTTCTTCCAATATCATTCTGCAATACTCCAATCGTTCCCGCGATTATACTTCGGGTATAATCGCTCAATGCCTATCTGGACTGGAAAAAAATTAAACAAAGTAGAGATTGGGAATTTGGTCGCGCGCGGCGGCATGGCGGAAGTGTACGTCGGCGATCACGCCACGCTGAATCGTAAAGTCGCCATAAAAATCATGCGCGACCACATGGATCACGCCGGCGATGGGCAGGCTCGTTTTGAACGCGAGGCGCGCGTAATGGCGGGCTTGCGCCATCAGAACATCATCCAAGTTTATGATTATGACGTAATTGAAGCGCAACCATGTTTGATCATGGAATACAT
>JADLCG010000275.1 GCA_020847355.1 Anaerolineales bacterium
CCAGCCAGTCCGGCACATCGGCATTTTTGGTTAGAGGTTGTTCAGGCGCGCTCTCTGGCGCAGAAGTTGTTTGGCTATCTCCGCCGCTGAGCCAATCTGGCATCTCGCCATGGCTCGCCTGCGAATTTTGTTGCGCGGCTGTGGTCAAGCTGTTCAACCAATCCACATCCGCAGTAGGTTCTGCGGATTCATCAGCCACAGGCGGCGCGGATTCGGTTGGCATTTGTCCTTTAAGCCAATCTGGAATAGAAGCCGAGACTAAATCCTCGTTACTGCTCGGCGCTGAAGCGGTTGCATCTTCGGCGTCAAAAAAGGAGGTCGGTTGTTCAGGTCCAGTGGAGGCGCCCCAACCAGCGGCGCGCAGGAAATCGGGAATATCATCCGCAGGTTGCGCGGCTTGCGTTTCAATAGGTTGAACTGCGGCGAAAATATCCGCCTGCGGAGTAGATGCGGCATCCGCGCCTCTGAGCCAATCCGGCTCGACGGCGGACGTAGCTAACCCGCTATCTCCGGCGTGAATGCCCAGCGAAGAACTCCACTCCTGCCCGATGGGAACTTCCTGCCCGGTATATTCAAGTTTCTCTAAGTTGATCGCCGCGTCCGGAACTTCATTAGATTGAAAGACCGATTCCTTGGAGGCGTTTGCGTATGGGTCTAACTCGCCCACGCGCATACGATAAACCTGCGTATTTTCAGCGGCGCTCGGGTTGGCGTGTAAAAATTCGAGCATGATCCGATTCGCGTCAAAGCAATACAGCGATTTTTTGAGCAGTTGCGCGCAGAGTTCTTTGGCTTCCATTTTCTGCCCGCTTTTGAAATAGGCTTTCGCTAACAAAACCTGCAAGTCTGTGCGTTGCGCATCTTGCGCCAAAACCGCCTTGATTTCCGCGATGGCTTGCGGATATAACTCGCCTTGCACATACATATGCGCGAGCGCGCCGCGCGTCATCCGCACTTTGGGCGGTTCCATCCCGTCACGGCGGCCGTACAACCTTTGCAGTTCGCCTTGAATTGCGGCGTTGGAAGGTTGCGCCTCAAAGGCGCGTTCCATGTGCCAAATGGCGTTATCCAATTGATTCTGTTCGTCGTTGATAATGCTCATCCCAACGTGCGAGACAAAATCTTCAGGCACAGAAGCTAGCACGCGGCTAAAAATATCAACTGCCTCGCCATAGCGGCGGGCTTCCAAATAGGCTTTGCCAAGCAAACGATAGGTTTCAAGATGTTTGGGGAAAGTTTTTAAGATGTGGCGACAATGCGCGATTGCCTCATCTGTGTGGCCTTGGTCAACAAGACCCTCAATTTCACGGTTGTAAATTCGCAGTGATACCTTTGCCATATCTTATCCTGTCAAGTATGCCCGATTCTTAAAAAATTCGCAAGCGTAGGTAATATTTTACTCGTAAAACAGCGGTAATGGCGATACAAATTCAGCGCTAATCTGATGAGCTGTCAACACGGCTTGACGCGCCTCTGCCAATTTAGCCTCGTCATTTGCGTGAACTTCAAACAACGGCTCTCCGGCTTGAACTTGATCGCCCACTTTTTTATGGATGATCAACCCGACCGCATGATCAATCGAATCGGATTTTTTGGCGCGCCCGGCTCCCAAAGCGACAGAAGCCTCGCCCACGCCCCGCGCATGGATCTGTGAGACGAATCCGCTTTGCGGGGCATTCACCACTTCTACGTATTTTGCCCGTTCAAACTTTGAGGTATCGTGAACGTAAGTTACAGCGCCGCCTTGCGCTTCGACCAGCACGCAAAGTTTCTCAAACGCGCTCCCATCGGCGATACATTTTTCCGCTAAGGCTCTGCCTGCTTCCAAATCCTGCGCTTTTTTGCCAACCACTAAAACATGCGCGGCCACATGCAAACAATGTTCTCTGTAATCCGGCGCGCCGCCGCCCTTTAAGGTTTCAATCGCTTCAATGACTTCCAAAGCGTTGCCCACTGCATGACCTAAAGGCTGGTTCATATCTGAGAGCAAGGCGACTGTTTTCCGTCCCGCCAGCCGCCCGATGTCCATCATCAAATCAGCCAGTTTGCGAGCTTCATCCAAAGTTTGCATAAACGCGCCCAGACCGGTCTTCACATCCAGCACAATGGCTTGCGCGCCAGCCGCAATCTTCTTGCTCATAATCGAGGAAGCGATCAAAGGTAAAGACGGGACTGTGCCAGTCACATCGCGGAGCGCGTACATTTTTCCGTCAGCCGGAGCTAAATCCAACGATTGACCGGTGAGCACGATGCCTTTTTCCTTCAATTGTTTTTTGAATTCTTCGGTAGTCAAATCCACGCGATAACCGGGGATGGATTCCAGCTTATCTAAAGTTCCGCCGCTAAAGCCCAACCCGCGACCGGACATTTTGCCAACCGGCAAACCGCAAGCCGCCACCATCGGCATAACTGAAATGCTGGTTTTATCGCCCACGCCGCCCGATGAATGTTTATCCACCGCGAGATCAACAATTTTAGAAAGGTCCAGCACCTGACCAGAACGCGCCATTGCCAGAGTCAAGTCCGCAGTTTCAAAAGCCGTCATCCCATTGAGCAAAACCGCCATTGCAAAAGCTGAGGCTTGATAATCTGGGATTTCCCCATTGGTAAATCCTTTGATGAAAAATTCAATTTCTTGCGAAGTTAATTCGCCGCATTCGCGTTTTTTGATGATGATATCTACCGCACGCATGAAAAATCTCCTGATGATCTGCTGGGTATTTTATCGCACTTTGTCAGACAATAGACATGATCTGAAATAACCGTCCCGAAGGTTTTTTTAAGAAAATCAAAGGGAAAATACCAACCTTCGGGACGTTTTTCCTTATTGCCGATAAAGTCTAATAGATATGATCGGAAATGATTTCTAAGTAGTCGGTCGAAATAAATTTTACAAACCATCGCTCAAGGCGGCGGCTTGAGCAGGGAGACATGATCGGAAATGATTTCTGGACGCGGCTAAATTTTGACGAGGCGTTGCCCTTCTTTCGCATCTTGCACGCTCCAGCCTAAGGCGGCAAGTTGATCGCGCAGGCGGTCTGATTCGGCGAAGTCTTTACGGGCGCGGGCAATTTTCCGTAGCTGAAGCAATTCCAGAGCTTGGGCAGGCGGCGCCTCTTCCTCTGCGGATGCAGATGCGCTCGCGATCAAATCCCACACTTCCGAGCGGATGCCAGCTTGTAAATCCTCAGGCAATTGAAAAGCGCCCAACTCATTCAAGGAAAAATTTGCGCCGCTGGGATATATCTTCGACTCGTCTTTCTTCAAAATCGTCACCGAGCTAACGCCTTGCACTTCGCAAACTTCGCACTGAAAATCAATGATGATGCCGGAGTGTTCGTCCAGCCCAAGCAGGGTCTCAGCCGGCGGAATCAATGCGCGCCACTGGTCGAATCTTTCCATGCCGACGAAGCAACGGCTGGTATCCAAATCAATGCCGCCATCGGCGTTGTTCCAATGCGGGATGAAGGAAACCTCCATGCCGTAATCTGCAAAAAGATTCAAACCCGCTTTGGCGTGCACATCCTCGCCGACTTTATAGATTTCATACACCGGCAAAGCCCACGCGCCAACGGAAATGGTCGCGGCGGAAGCGAAAACCAAAGTTGCGCCCAAACGATGGCGAGCGCGAATCAAATCCCAAGCCAGCGTGCCGCGCAACTGACGAACGACATACGTGGGACTGCCGGGTCCCATAAAAATCAAATTGGCGGATAATAACGGTTTGAGGATTTCAAGATTATCCGGGCTGAAGGCTGTGCCTTGTTTGCGCGCAGGGATCAAGCTAACCTGAGGTTTATAATTTTGTAAACGGGTTTGCAGAAAATCCCCCACTCTTTGAGCCACTAAAGAAGCGTTCAATTCAAAGCCCGCCGGAGTTTCTAAAATAGCAATTTGCGGCGCAGAGATAGAGCGTACAAGCGTCTCAAAAATTCTGCCGCCCGCGAGTGAAGTTTCGCCAGAGCCAAGAAATGCAATCTGTCCGAGAGTCATAACTTTTGGACGCCGCCGTTTCGCGCCCTATTACTTCGCTTCATCTAAAAGTTCTTTCGCCCGCTTCCAAATTTCAGCGAACATCTTCGGCGTCAATTTGCCGGTGGATGTGTTTTGCTGGCTGGGGTGATAAGAGCAGAGTAGGGTTGCAGG
>JADLCG010000276.1 GCA_020847355.1 Anaerolineales bacterium
CGGGTGCGGGCGACGTGCGCCATAATGCTATTGGCGCTGAGCGGCATTTTTTCAACCGCAGGATGATCCACATACGCGCCGCCTACCGCAGTAGTGATCAGGAATTCGCCGCTTTTATCCAAGAGGCGGAAAATGCCGTAACGGGCATTGGTCACTTCCAGCGCGAGTTGCAAAATTGAAGCCAGCGTTTCTTTGAGGCGCAGGCGCGAAGAGATGATCAGACCGGCGCGATGCAAACGATTCAGTTCTTCTTCCTTGCGCTTCAAATCTTTGCGAATGCCCGCCACGCGGCGCGCGTGATAAATTGCCATCGCCGCCTGATTGACAAAGTTATCCAACATCAGTTGTTCAAGTTTGGTGAATTCGCGCTTTTCATACAAGTAAACGTACAAAATCCCCACCGCTTGTTCAGCGACGATCAATGGGAAGCATCCAACCGCTTCCACGCCCAAAGCGGCATGATAAGGATGCACATCAATATCCGGTTCTTCATAAGATAAAGTTCGACGCCTTCTTTGAATGGTGCGGATTCCAATTCCAGCGGGACGCGGCGCATCGTCGCTGTAAGCGGGGTTGCTCGCAACGGCATGACCTTCCGCCTGAGCGGAAACGCGCGACTCCGCTTCAAACTCCCCCGTCATTTGGCTGTAGGTATAGATCACCGCCGAAGAGCCCGGCACGACGCGGATTGCGGTTTCAACGATCAATTGCAAACTCACGCCGCTGGCGCTGGAATCGCCGGGGGTGATGTGGTTGATCGCGGCGCTGATTTGATTAAGGCTAACCAGCGCTTCGAGCAGGCGATTCTCCATCATCTCAGGCGAGGCTCGGTTTTCAGCTTCCATGACAGCATTGTAATCCATATAAATCAAACCTATTGACGTGGAAAAAATAACCGATAGCCAGTTGCAAACTCAAAGGTCGGCAACCAGCTATCGGCTTAGGAGGAGGCGCAATCTCAGCGGCGCGGGTTAAGCGTCAAAGTAAAGGACAAATTCATGCGGGGTTGGGCGTAAGCGAATCGCATCCACTTCGTGCGTGCGTTTGTACTTGATGTATTCTTCGAGCAGATCTGGCGTGAAGACGTTGCCTTTGAGCAAGAAATCGTGATCGGCTTCCAGCGCGTCGAGCACTTCGCCCAAGGAACTAGGAACTTGCTTAATCAGTTTCTTCTCTTCGGCGGGCAATTCGTACAGGTCGCGGTCTTGCGGCTCGCCCGGGTCAATCTTGTTGAGAATGCCATCAAGACCCGCCATTAACACGGCAGAGAAAGCGAGATATGGATTGCTGGTGGCATCCGGCGCGCGGAACTCAACGCGTTTGGCTTTCGAGCTTTTATTGGCTGGGATGCGGCAGATCGCGGAACGGTTGCGTTGCGAGTAAGCGATATTGACGGGCGCTTCGTAACCGGGGACTAAACGGCGGAAGGAATTGGTGGTTGGCGCAGTGAGCGCGAGCAAGGCGGGCGCATGTTTGAGCAAGCCGCCGATGTAATATTTTGCAGTTTGCGAAAGACCGGCGTAACCCTTTTCATCAAAGAAGAGATTGGTTTTGCCTTTCCACAAAGAAGAGTGAACGTGCATACCCGAACCGTTATCGCCAAATACAGGCTTGGGCATGAAGGTTGCGGTTTTGCCGTTTTGACGGGCGACATTTTTGATCACATATTTGTAGAGGAGCAAATCATCCGCCATGCGCGTGAGCGTGGTGAAGTGCATACTCATTTCGCTTTGACCGGCGGCGGCGACTTCGTGATGGTGTAAGTCCATCGGCACGCCGGCTTCTTCCATCGCAAACAAAAATTTATTACGCAGTTCTTGCAGTGTATCGGTTGGCGCGGTTGGGAAATAGCCGCGTTTCGGTTGGTTTTGTCCGCCTTTGGCTTGCGGGTCGTTACTGCTCCACCAGGCTTCTTCGGATTGAATAGAGAAGCTGGATTCATTCGGCGCAGAAGCATAGCGCACGCCATCAAAGATGAAGAATTCCGCCTCAGGCGCGAAGTAAGCAGTTTCGGCGAGACCCGTGCTTTTTAAGTACGCTTCGGCTTTTTGCGCCACATAACGCGGATCGCGGGAATAGGGTTCTTCTGAAATTGGGTCGAACACATTGCAGGAGAGGACTAAAGTTGGCGTGGCGGAAGTTGGGTCAATGAATGCGGTTTCAGGGTCGGCTTTGAGGAGCATATCCGATTCGTGAATTTCCTGAAAGCCGCGAATTGAAGAGCCGTCAAAGGGAATGCCTTCTTTGAAAAAATCTTCATCTAAGCGGCGCACCGGCATAGTGAAGTGATGCCAGGCTCCCGGCAGATCCGTGAAGCGCAAATCTACAACCTTTACGCCTTTTGCCAATTCCAACACGTCTTTTACTGTCTTTGCCATACATATCTCCTTGCAAGAATTTGTTGATTAATTTACGGAATTATAGAGTTAGTAGGCGGGGTAAGTCCATTACCCAAACGGGTAAATTTAGCAATGCGCTTATTCAGTCGCAAAGCGCTGTTCTTCTTGCTGACCGAGCGCCACAATGCGCACAAAGGTATTCTGCCAGTCTATTAACAGATCCAAGACGTTTTGAGATTCTTCGGCTTGGTGGTTTTGTTTTAATTCTTCGGCATAAACGGTTAATAATTCGCGCAGATTATTCAGGTCGCATTCGCTTACGGCTTGAACGACAACCTTCGAGCCTTTGGCTAATCGTCTTTGAATGGCAGTTTGATCAAAGTTTAGGTGCGGTTGCAAGCGAAGGTATAAAATGCCGCCGGTCATACCCGCGCACATCCATGGACCCGGATCGCCAAGCACAATCACACGTCCGGCAGTCATATATTCACACAAGAAACCTTTGACATTCGCGCGTGCGCCGATGAAGCCGAGGCTGTCATTCAGCGGCTTTTGAATTTCGCCGCCGATGATCACATCCGCGCCGGAGAGACGAATACAGGCGCGCGAATCCGCATTGCCTTGCACGATCACGGCGCCGCCCGTTCCGCCATAAGCCAGCCCCTTCCCCACCGAACCGTCAATCAATTTGCCATCGTGGTTATAACCTTTCATAATCACAATCCGCCCGCCGGAGATTGCTTTCGCCACGCCGTCTTGCGCGCCGCCTTCCACAAGGATACGCACCGGGTCGGCGTTGTATGCGCCGAGCCCATTACCGGGCACCGAACTGCTGAAGAAACGCAAAGCTGTATCTGGAACAGATTCGGATTCAAAATCAGCTAACGGTCTGCGCCAACTTTCTTGGTGGCCGCCAATGCCGCCGTGACCGGGATTCCACTTCCAGTTAAGTTTGAAGCGCGTAAGGGCGCCGGTCAAGTGTGTGCCTAGCGCGCGATCCACCGGCGTCACTTTATCATCCTCAAAAAGAACGGCGTTCTGATGATAGGTTGTAAAACTTTCCATAACCATATTTGAAATGACCGTTGTGAGATGATTGCGCGGGCGATGCAAAGGTCCGCGATCAATCAGCGCCGCTTCATGGAGCGGTAGTGAAACCGGAATGGGCTTTTGGGCAAGATAGCGCTCCACCGGAATCAACATGTTTTGTAAATCAATTTTTTCGTGATGTGAAATTTGTTCCAGCAAATCAGAACGACCGACGATCTCTTGCGCGTTAGAAATTCCCAAACTTGCTAAAATATTTTGAATGCCTTCGCCCAAGCCGCCAAACAAGTTGACTAACGCTTGCGTAGCGCGTTCAAACTCTTGCGGCGCAAAATGTTTGACTCCAGCCGCAGTCGCCTCTTCTTTTGTTTCGAGTTGGGTGGTGATGCCGACATGACATGTGCCGCTCTGACAGTCTCGACAGATCGTGCAACCAATGGCGACCATCGGCAAAGTTGCAAAGCCAATGCGGTTCGCGCCTAAACACATTAACTTGAGCGCGTCTGCGGCAGAGCGCACGCCGCCATCTGCCCAAATTTCCACTTTATTTCGCAAACCAGATTCGGTCAACGCATAATGCGCTTCGACGATGCCAATTTCAGCGGGCAAACCAACATGGCGCAATGAATGTTGGCGCGCCGCGCCCGTGCCGCCATCGAAACCGGTCAGATAAATAATATCCGCGTCCGCTTTAGCAACGCCTACGGCGATAATACCAATGCCCGGCACAACCGGAATTTTCACCGCCACCCGCGCTTTCGGGTTGATCGTTTTCAACTCTTCAATAAATTGCGCTAAATCTTCAATCGAATAGATATCGTGATTATTGGACGGAGAAATTAAATCCACGCCCGGCTGAGCATGGCGCGCCGCCGCGACTTTTTTCGTCACTTTGCGAGAAGGTAAATGCCCGCCTTCACCCGGCTTCGCTCCCTGCCCTACTTTTATTTCAAGCAAATTCGTCGCGTTGATCGTCTCCGCCGTGATGCCAAAGCGACCCGAAGCAATTTGAATGCCGCGATTGAATGGATATTTGCCAAGTAAATCGGGAATCTCTCCGCCTTCTCCGTTTAGCGAAAGCATATTCAAACGATACGCCGCTTCGGCATAAGCGCGATAGGCAGTTTCGCCTTGCGAGCCAAAAGACATGGAAGCGATCAAGAACGGCAAACTATGCGCGGTGACGCTTAAGTCCACTGAAGCCGAATCAATACTTGAGGTTTTCTCCGGCTTCCGAAACTCGATAATATTACGCAAACTGACTGGGTTCGCTTTGGCGGTATCATCCAAATGCTTTTGATAATCCTGCCAGCCTGTTTCGCCTTTTGCCAAACGCCCAGCGGCTTTCCAAATTTTTGGATAGAAATGATTCGTGCGCGAAAGTTCGCCGCGTCCAACGCCGTTGTAGCTAATGGCGCGGGCTGTGATGTCGGCTTCTATATCTTTCCACTTCAAGCCGCTGTGTTGAGA
>JADLCG010000277.1 GCA_020847355.1 Anaerolineales bacterium
CCTACGCCGGCAAATTTCAGATCGCCCAACATATCGCGCAGGGCGAAAGAAGTTGTGCCAAAATTGAAAACCTCAAATGCCAACAGAGCGATAATCAGAATAGAGCCAAAAATTGCTCCGCGCCGCAGGGCGGTCTTCTTGAGGAATGGAATTAATTGAATGTTTAGGGAGCGGTTCATCTCAATCTCCTATATATTTAAATCAAACGGGTGACGACTTTTTCATTTTAGAACAACTGTTCTAAAATGTCAATCCTTGCGCCTCATCGAATTCTTACAAAAACAGAACAAAAATTCTGATATACTGAATTCATTCAAATTGAGAGAACGCGATAAGAGAAAAAGCCATGGCAAAAACTAAAACCCACACGCGATTTGTCTGTCAGCAATGCGGCCGAGTGGCGGCAAGTTATATGGGCAAATGCCCGCAATGCGGCGCATTTGACAGCATGACCGAAGAAGTCATTCACGATGAATCGGCGGCGAAGAAGAACGCCGTCAATATTCGGGGGCTGACGGGCCGTTCGGAGCCGCAACCCATTTCAAAGGTCGGGGGCGAAGCGGAAGAAAGAGTCCCGCTGGCAATTGGCGAGTTTGCGCGCGTGCTCGGCGGCGGGATTGTGCCGGGTTCCATCGTCTTAGTCGGCGGCGATCCGGGCATTGGCAAATCCACGCTGATGTTGCAAATGGCAATGGAAATGGCGAAGACGCAAAAAGTTTTATACGTCTCTGGCGAGGAATCGGAACGGCAAATCAAAATGCGCGCCGTGCGTTTGAACGATAAAAAACTGCCGGAGCAATTATTGCTGGTGACTGAAACCAACCTTGAGGTGATTTTGAATCACGTCCGCGCCTCACAACCGGACCTGCTGATCGTCGACTCCATCCAAACAGTTTACCTATCTGAATTAGATTCATCGGCGGGCTCAGTTTCGCAAGTGCGCGAATGCTCGTCGCAATTAAGAGAATTAGCAAAATCATCGGGCATTTCGGTATTTATGATCGGGCATGTGACTAAAGAAGGCAACATTGCGGGTCCGCGCGTGTTGGAACATATTGTAGATACCGTTTTGTATTTAGAAGGCGACCGCTTCCAAGCGTATCGTTTATTGCGTTCCGTGAAGAATCGTTTTGGGGCGACTTCCGAAGTGGGCGTGTTTGAAATGCGCGAAGGCGGATTAAGTGAAGTGACGAATCCCTCCGAAGCATTTTTAGCTGAAAGGTTAGTCAACGCCGCCGGTTCATCCATTGCAGTGACGATGGAAGGCACGCGCCCGATTCTCGTTGAAATTCAAGGGTTGACTTCGCCAACTCAATTTGGCAATGCGCGCCGTACGCCCAATGGCGTAGATTTCAATCGGCTGTTATTAATCACAGCCGTTCTCACCCGCCGCGTGGGATTAAAACTCGCCGAACAGGATGTTTTCGTCAACGTGGTGGGCGGCATTCAAATTGACGAACCCGCCGCCGACCTAGCAGTTGCCGCCGCCATCGCCTCTTCATGGAAAGATTTACCCGTCAAAGCGGATGTGGTTTTCATCGGCGAAATTGGTTTGGCAGGCGAATTGCGTATGCCCAGCCAAATGGTGGCGCGATTAAGAGAAGCGCAAAAGTTGGGATTCAAAACGGCGATTGTCCCCAAAGCAATTCGCAGGGGAGAAGAATATCCCAAAGGCATTGAGATTGTTGAAGTAAGGTCGCTGGATCAAGCGTTGGACGCGGCGTTGAAAAAGAGTTAACCGCTTCCTGCATCAAAGCTAATTAATCCAAAGGGAATTTCAGATGAAGCTCATAGAGAAAATTCAAAACTACTCAACCGGCAGGAATGTCGCCATTTTGTTTTCAATCACCATGATCGTTTATTTAACAATTTTGTTTTACTCGATCCCAAAAGTAATCTCATCTGCCCCTGAAACCAAACTGTTTGACGTTTCTCCTGCCGGTTACACAACCGAATACGCCAGATCTATTTTAAATGCCATTGGTCAGCAAGGCCGGGATTTGTATTTATCCCTGCAACTACCGCTGGATTTCATTTACCCGGGGCTATTTATCGTCTCATACTCTCTATTATTTACATGGCTTCTCAAAAAGAGCTACGCCTTAGCATCAAAAGCCTATTACGCCGTCTATATTCCAATAGTTGCAGGCTTGTTCGACTACGCGGAAAATGTTCTGATCATCATCATGTTGAAGACCTATCCCCAGTTGAATGCGAATCTCGTGGCGGTTGCGAGCTTCGCCACAACGGCTAAAAGTATTTTGTCTTCCATTTTCTTCACCCTGCTCATCGTCAGCGTTATTCAAGCCGTATGGCAAACCCTTTTCAAAAAGCGGGCGGTCAATTAGAAGCAGGCAATAATGACAGAATCTGCTTTAGCCAAAAAGCTGAAACTAAAAGCGGGTTACACCGCAACCATCCTCAATGCGCCGGATGAATATTTAGAAGAATTAAAACCTTTGCCGCTTCGTACCAAAATTTTACAAAAAGCCGATACACAATCGGATTGGATTCAAATTTTTGTAAAGTCAAAAGCAGAAATTGACAAACTATTTCCAAAAATCTTATGGCTTCTCAAACCAAGCACATTGGTCTGGATTTGCTTCCCTAAAGGAACTTCGAACATTCAAACAGATTTAACGCGTGACAAAGGTTGGGATGTCGTTGCCGCCGCAGGATTGAAATGGACAAACTTGGTTTCGGTTAATGAAACTTGGTCAGCGTTTTCGTTGCGCCAATATAAAAAAGGCGAAGCAAAACAAAATTTTAGATAGAATAAAAAGGAAGAAGAGCGAACTTCTTCCTTTTTTATTCTTGACCAACGTATCATTTATGGTACACTGGTTTTATGGATAAAGACAAAAACAAACCGCCTCTTAAAGTTGTATTTTATAAAACAGAGTCAGGTAATGAGCCTGTTCGCGAGTGGCTAAAAAGCTTGCCAGATAAAGATAAAAAGGCAATTGGTACGGATATTAAGACAGCACAATATGGCTGGCCCCTAGGAATGCCTTTGATTCGCAAAATTGAAAAGAATCTCTGGGAAGTTCGCTCCACAATTCATACAGGTATTGCAAGAGTATTCTTTACAGTGCAAGGTGTGATGATGATTTTGTTACATGGCTTTATTAAGAAATCTGATAAAACGCCACAAAATGAATTAGATACTGCACGCCGAAGATTGAATAATATAGAAAAGGAATAAACCATGAAAAATAAACATATTGGAAGTAATTTTGACGACTTCTTACGTGAAGAAAATATCTATGAAGAAGTTAATGCCGCCGCAGTAAAAAGAGTGATTGCCTACCAAATTGCAAAAGAAATGAAAAAAAATAAACTTACAAAATCTGCAATGGCAACTCGAATGAAGACTAGCCGTGCCGCATTAGAACGCCTTTTAGATCCTGCCAATGCTTCAGTGACTTTATCCACACTAGAACGGGCAGCTTCTGCATTGGGCAAAACACTTAAAGTTGAATTAGCTTAGGAGACAAATTATGTGCCGAAGCATTAAACCTTTACGCAACATGGATCATCCCGTCACCGAGCAAGAGATTCAAGAAGCCGCCTTGCAATATATAAGAAAAGTGAGCGGGTACAGAAAACCCTCCAAAGTTAATGAAGA
>JADLCG010000278.1 GCA_020847355.1 Anaerolineales bacterium
ATAAGCGATTTCTTCCGGCGCGGCAATCATCAGACCCTGGCGTTCTTGCACGGCTTGAACAAAATTTGCCGCTTGTAAGAGCGATTCGTGCGTGCCGGCATCCAGCCAGGCGATGCCGCGCCCAAGCGAACTGACTTGTAATTCGCCCATTTCCAGATAAATACGATTTAGATCGGTGATTTCGATTTCGCCGCGTTTGGAAGGCTTGAGATTTTTGGCAAAATCAACCACGCGGTTATCATAAAAATATAAGCCCGGCACGGCATAGTTTGAGCGCGGTTGTTGCGGTTTTTCCTCAAGGCTGATGGCTTTACCGTTAGAGTCAAATTCCACTACGCCATAACGCTCAGGATCCTGAACGGGATACGCAAAAACCAATGCGCCTTTTTCTAGTTTGGAGGCTTGTTCAATTTTCTCAGACAAGCCGTGACCGAAAAAGATATTGTCGCCTAAAATTAGACAAGCAGAATCGCCGTCTATAAATTTCTCGCCCACAATAAAAGCGTCCGCTAAGCCGCGCGGTTCGGGCTGTTCGGCGTAAGAGAATTTCATGCCCCAGCTTTCTCCGCTTCCAAGTAATTTTTTGAATAACGGCAGATCTTCCGGCGAACTGATGATTAAAATCTCGCGCATTCCCGCCAGCATCAGCATGGACAGCGGATAATAAATCATCGGCTTGTCGTAAACAGGTAAGATCTGTTTACTAATTGACAAAGTTAATGGGTGTAGGCGGGTGCCTTTGCCGCCCGCAAGAATAATGCCCTTCATTTCTATCTATTCTCCATAAATTAACGAGCTTTGTAATTTGCGTCTATCCAACCTTGATAATCTTGACGTTGACGGATAGTTTGAACCCACTCTAAGTTGGCTAAATACCATTGGACAGTATCGAACAAGCCTTCGGTCAGCGTGTGGCGCGGTTGCCAGCCTAATTCTGTAGAAATTTTTGTGGTGTCAATATCATAACGGCGGTCGTGCCCTAATCTATCCTTCACAAAGGTAATCAAGTTTTTGTGTGGCGCGCCGCTTGGTCTGGCTTCGTCGAGCATTTCGCAAATTGTTTCAATAATAGTTAAGTTGGCGGGTTGATTCACGCCGCCGACATTATAAGTTTCTCCAATTTTGCCCTTCTGTAAAACTAAGCGGATCGCTTCACAGTGATCTTGTACGTGTAACCAATCTCGGATTTGCTGTCCGTCTCCATAAACGGGCAGGGGCTTTCCTTCCAGCGCGTTGAGAATAATTACCGGTATTAATTTTTCAGGAAATTGATAAGGACCGTAGTTGTTGGAGCAATTTGTGATTGTGATGGGTAGATGATAGGTATGCTGATAGGCGCGCACCAGATGATCGCTGGAAGCTTTAGATGCGGCATACGGCGAGTTAGGCGCGTAGGGCGTTTCTTCCGTCCAGGCGGGTTCGTGCGGCGCGAGCGATCCAAAAACTTCGTCTGTTGAAACATGATGAAAGCGCTTCGTAATTTGAGGGAGGCTTGATTCGTCCAGCCAGAATTTTTTCGCCTCATGGAGCAACGTGAATGTTCCCATGACATTGGTTTCAACAAACTGACGCGGACCTAAAATAGAACGATCAACGTGCGATTCCGCCGCAAAATGTACAACTGTATCTATTTCGTATTTTCTCAAAGTTGCGGATACAAAATCAGCGTCGCAAATATTTCCCTGCACGAAGAGGTAGCGCGAATCATTTTGTACGTCTTTCAAGTTGTCGGCGTTGCCTGCGTAAGTTAATGCGTCAAAGTTGACGACGCGAATCTCTGTTTCGACGCTTAGTAAATGCCGAATAAAATTAGAGCCGATGAAGCCGGCTCCGCCTGTGACCAGTACATTATTCATCAATGAAAACCTTTACTCGAAAATCTCGGCGTTCTGGAATGATTTTCCAGCCAAATCTTTAGGGGATAGAATGGGCGGCGTGGAAATTTGCCAGTCAATGCCCAATTGTGGATCGTCCCATAAGATACTGCGTTCCCATTCGGGGGCGTAATAATCGGTCACTTTGTAGGTCACCTCGGCTTGTTCGCTTAGAACGTAAAAACCATGCGCGAACCCTTTAGGAATCCATAGTTGACGCTTGTTCGTTTCTGAAAGAATTATACCAACCCATTGACTGAAAGTTGGAGAACTGCGCCGCAGATCTACGGCAATATCTAAAATTTCTCCGGCAATCGCTCGCACCAGTTTGCCCTGGGTTTGTTTAATTTGATAATGTAATCCGCGTAATACGCCTTTTTGCGAGGATGAATGATTTTCCTGTACGAATTTTTCGACGATGCCCGCTTCGATGAATTTATTTTCTCGGAAAGTCTCAAGAAAAAAGCCGCGCTCGTCGCCATAAACCTGCGGCTCAATAATTAGGATATCTGGGATTTTTGTTTGAACGAACTCCATTTTAGATTAATTCTCCAAAAAAGATTAATGTAACTGATAAGCGCCCAATTTATACCCTAATTTCACGATCCAGAGAATTCCAAGTTTAGATATCTTCCTTATTTTGCCGCCCGCCCAAGCCAGCCATTTTCAAATATCGTATAATCTTCGCATGTTTCAATTTCAAATTACATCCCAAAACGATCGCGCGCGGAGCGGAATCTTTTCTACGCCGCACGGCGATTTGATCACGCCGGTTTTTGCGCCGGTTGGCACGC
>JADLCG010000279.1 GCA_020847355.1 Anaerolineales bacterium
ACCGTTTGTTCCGAAGCGCGGACAATTGTCATGCCTTTATATTTAATCGTCACGGGCCAGGGATAAAGATTTTTACCTTCCAACTTAACTCGTGTAGCTGAAAGAATCGTCACGCCCAAAGCTTGCATAAATAAACCGACGGGCGCAAAGCCTTGTAAGGCGTTGCGCTCGCCGATGCCCGCTCCGCTCTCTGCGTGATAGCGCTGATAAAACGCGCGATTTTGTTTTAAGTTTTGAATCACGGCGTTCATCATATGCGCGGTTAATCGTGTCGCTTCGGCGCGAAAGCCGTGCGCCAGCAAACCTTCGCCGATCAATTGATTCCACGGGAAGTGAACGCTCATTGAAACCGTATCCGCTTCGGGGTCGGGAGAGGCGGGGAGCGAGGGCAAACCAAAGGGTCTATCGAAGCGTTCCGCAGTTAAGATGTTACGTCCAATCAAGGCGTGCGCTTTTTGCTGATCGGGTATCTGCGCCCACATAGGTAATGCCAGCGTAATATCTTCGCCGGTTGTATCAATGCTGTGAATGTTGATTTTATCTTTTTCGTCCAAACCGGTCACTTCAATTCGCCCGATGCGTTTGTATGTGTTTTGACTCGTTGCCACCAAGCCGCCGGTGCGCCATTGAAATTGATGCCCAAGAATGATTTCGGTTTCGCCTTTTGTTTTGGTGAAGTATTCGCTGATTTGCACTTCAGGGCGCTTCGCGGCTGGACTTTTGGTCTGGACTTCGATCAATAAGCGAATCGGCGTCTCGGATTCGTATTTGGGGCGCAGGTTGCCGTCGCCTTTGCGTTTTGCAATGACTTTGCCTGTCGAAACTAAACCCGTTTCGCGGTCTCGATAGGCATAAAAACTTTGATTAGGATTCCAACTGGCGGCAATTGATTCGCGAATTTTTTCCGCTTGCGATTGAATGAGCCCGGTTTCATCTGCCGGTTTGCCGAGCTTGTTTGCAATTTTCACGAGCGTTTGCGCTTCACGGTAGAGCATGGCTTCTAGGGCTGGGCTGTGAACTAATGAAATATCCAAACCCTGCGACCACGGATGCCAAACGTCGAAGATTGGGTTGTCGTCGAAACCGGTTTGTAAGAGATGATCCCATTCTGGCGCGCCGTCGCGGTTGCGATCGTGCGCGGGAGAAAACCAAGACCAGAAAAATTTGACGAGTTTAGAGAAAACTTCTAAAAGAAAATCTTCATCGTGCGTGGCTTGATAATATTTCCAGGTGAGGCTGGCGAGCAAAGGCGCGGCTAATAGTTTTCCGCGTTGCGCGGCGAGCCCGGGTTTGCCGTCTATTTCGCCGTCTTCGTTTTGCGTGGCTAAAAAGTTGACGATCAAATTTCTGGTGATGTGCGGCGCGCCTTGTAGAATGCTCGCGATGTAATAACTTTCGAGGAGAGTTTGTCCGCTCCAAGCGGGGGGATAATCTGTGCCGTCCCCTTTGCGGGAATAGCCATGATCTATGTGGCGAGCCTGTACAAAAGATGAATTGGGAATGTGTTCGTTGCCATTGAAGAACAAGGCATGCGCGGCTTTTTGACTGAAAGCGAGCGCGGCATCCCAATCTGGATCGCCGGTTTGGATTTCTAATTCTTCTGAGGCTTGGAGCATTTCAATGCGCGTTTTTTCGGCTTCCCATGCGCGGGCGGTGGTTTTGCGGGCGAGTTCAAAGGCTTCGGGGATCGTATCGAGCGCGGCTGAGGCGAAGGCTAATGTGCGGGTGGAACCGGGACCCAGTTCGAGGTCCAGCAAGAGCGAGGGATAGGGACCGGGACCAGGCTTGGGACCGCCCGTCATAAAAATCACGGGCGTAATTCCGCTGGTTTGCCCCGCCAAAATATTGATAGATTGATGTTGCGTAGCAATCAGCGTTTGCCCATCGAGCGGGGCGAGTTGGGCGCAAACTTCCAGCTTGAGTTGGCGAATGACGTTAGTTTTATTGGTGAGCGTGATGCGCCCGGCGAGCGCGTGAGATTCGGGAACCCAAAAATCTGTGGCGACGCTGAGGTTTTCAAAGGGAACAAAATTGAGCGTTAGGAAGTTTGGATAAAAGCGGCGTAGAGACGGCTTATTAATGAAAGCGTTTGGGTTGGTGACGACGTTTGCGCCTTCGGTGAAGCGTAGAAAGATGCGCATGGAGCGGGCGCGCAAGCCGAAGGTGGTTTGTAATGCAATCGCGGCTGGCTCCCCTGAATCGAGAGCGACTTCCCAAATATGGTCGTTCACATAATCAGGTTTGCAGAGGCGGGAATCTGCGGCTAATGTGAGGTAAAGCGGGTCGCCGGCGGTTAATGACCAATCGCGCATGGCGCTTATTGTAAGGTCGAATTCATGGATGGTCAAACGGGTATAATTTATTAGCGGATGATTGATTTGTTTGGTTATTCGTGACGCATAAAAATAATAGGAGACGATATGGCTGGACTTTATTTTGAAGAATTCGCAGTGGGGCAGGTGGTCAAAACTTTATCGCGCACGGTGAGCGAAGACGCGATTTTTTCTTTTGCCGGTTTGACCGGAGACTATAACCAGATTCATACGGATGCGGAATTTGCCAAGTCCACGCAGTTTGGGCGGCGCATCGCTCATGGACTTTTAGGTTTATCTATTGCCACCGGCTTGATCATGCGGACGGGTATGCTCGAAGGCACCGTGCTGGCTTTCCGCGAAATTCAAGAATGGAAGTTTGTTAAGCCGATCTTTATCGGCGATACGATTCACGCAGTTCTAACCGTCTCTGAAACGAAAGCCCTTCCGCGCATTGGCGCCGGAGCTTTGATCGCCTCGGTTGAAGTTTGCAATCAAACGGGCGAAGTTCTGCAAAAAGGGACGTTGAATTTATTGGTATTAAGTAAGCCGAAAGAATAGACTTTATCGGTAATTAGCCAAAGTTATTTTATTGGACGCAGATGAACGCGGATTGACGCGGATCAAAGAAGAAAAAATCCGCGTTTTCAGCGTCAATCCGCGTCCCAAAATAATTTCCGATAATGTCTAATAACAACGCTGGATAAGTTCCAACCAATGTTTAGTAAAGTGAGAGAAGATGTCCGCTGAAGATGATGAAAGACGCCGCCGCCTGCTTCGCTCGGAAGAAAAGACGCAGGGAGAATATCAACCCCGTTCGGTTGAGCCGCCCGCCGGAACAACCGCCAAACACTATCGCCCCAGATTGGACGAAGACAACATGCCGCTCCCACGGCGGGTGAATGAAACGGATATGGAAGGCACGCGCGTTACGCGCGCGGCGTATGAACCAGTTTCGAGGCATTATCAACCTCCCGCGCAGTCTGATCCGGCTCCGCAGGCGGTTCAAAAACCAGCGCGTTTCAATTTTAGAAATTTCAATTGGAAGAGTCGCACGGGCTGTTTGTTACGCGGATTAATTTTTTCCGCGTTTGCGTTTTTGATCATCGGCGTATGCGCTGGTTCGTACGCGCTCTATGAGTATTATAAAATCGCCAGTACCTTGCCAGAGATCGGCGATTTGCGCCAGCGGACTTCGCAATTTGAAACCACGCGCATCTTAGATCGCAACGGTCAATTGCTGTATGAGATTTTAGACCCCAGCGCCGGACGTAGAAATTACATCCCGATTCAAAATATGTCTCCGTATCTGATCGCGGCGACGATTGCCACTGAAGACCAGGATTTTTACACCAACCCGGGCTTTGATTTGGTGGCGATGTTTCGCGCGTTGTGGGAAAACTATAAAACCGACGGTCAGGGCGGCGGCGCTTCGACGATTACGCAACAATTAGCCCGCGCTTTGCTTTTATCGCCGGAAGAGCGCGTAGAACGCTCTTACACGCGCAAAGCCCGCGAGATCATCCTCGCCGCTGAAATTACGCGCCGTTATAGTAAAGACGAAATCCTTGAGTTGTATCTCAATGAAATTTATTACGGCAACCTTGCCTATGGCGCTGAGGCGGCGGCAGAAACTTACTTTGGCAAATCCGCAAAAGATTTGACCTTGGCGGAAGCCTCTTTCTTGGCGGGCTTACCGCAATCGCCGGCGGTCTATGATATTTATACCAACCCGGAAGCGACCTTGCTTCGTCAACAACAGGTGCTGGTCTTGATGTTTGCGGCTAGCGGCGACCAAAACTGTATCAAGGTGAATACCAGCCCTAACCCAGTTTGCGTGAATCCGCAGGATGCAGTTCAAGCGGCGGATGAGATGAAAGTGTATCCCTTCAAACCGTTGGCGTTTGATTCTAAATATCCGCACTGGGTTAATTTTATCCGCGAACAGTTAGAAGCTCAGTACGACGCGCAAACCATTTACCGCTCAGGCTTCACGGTTTACACCACGCTCGACCCAACCTTGCAAGATAAAGCGCAACAGTTGGTGACCGATCAGGTTGCCGCCTTGGCGGATAATAATACGCATAACGGAGCTTTAGTCGCCATTCGTCCATCTACTGGAGAAATCCTGGCGATGGTCGGCTCGCCGGATTTTGGCAATAATGCCATCTCCGGTCAAATCAATATGGCGACGAGCCCAACCCGTCAGCCCGGCTCTTCGATCAAACCCTTTACTTATGTCGCCGCTTTTGAAAAAGGCTGGACGCCCTCCACTTTGATTTGGGATGTGCCGACTCAATTTCCAGATGGCGCGAACCCGCCTTACGAACCCAGAAACTATGACGGTAAATTTCACGGCGCAATGACCGTGCGCGTGGCGCTTTCCAACTCGTTCAACATCCCCGCCGTGAAAACGCTGGAATTTGTCGGCATTTATGACGACCCCAACACCCCGCAAAAAGAAGGCTTGATCGGCATGGCGCAAAGGCTAGGCATCACCTCGCTGACTAGAAATGACTACGGCTTAGCGCTCACTTTGGGCGGCGGCGAAGTCAGCCTGTTGGATATGACCTCCGCCTACTCAGTTTTCGCCAATGGCGGTCAACGCATCCCGCCTGTTTCAATTTTGAAAATTACCGATTACGCCGGTAATTTGATCTACGAATATAAACCTCAACCCGGCGAGCAAGTTATTCGTCCGGAACACGCTTACTTAATTTCCTCCATCCTTTCGGATAACAATGCGCGCTCGTGGATGTTTGGACCAAACTCACTGCTCAACCTCTCCTTTCCAGTCGCCGCCAAAACCGGCACCACCAACGACATCCGCGATAACTGGACGATGGGTTACACCCCTGATCTAGTCACTGGCGTGTGGGTGGGCAATGCCGATTACACGCCCATGCTCAATTCCTCCGGTCTAACCGGCGCCGCGCCAATTTGGTCGCAATTTATGGAATATGCCGTGCCGTATCTCACCAATAACGCGCCCACGCCATTCAATCGTCCGGCAGGTATTGTGGATAAAGTAGTTTGCAAATTATCCGGCGCCGAACCCGCCAACGAATGCGGGCAACAATACACCGAAGTTTTCGCCGCCGATCAACCGCCGCTTCCGCGTGGGCGCGATCTGGTCCGCCGCATCAAAATTGATCTTTGGACTGGCTACGAAGCCTCAGACGTTTGTAAAGGACCAAGCGAAGAAGAAAAAGTTTTAGACGTGACCGATAAATGGGCGCGCGATTGGCTCACGAGCGGCGGCGGGCGCGATTGGCTCGATCAACATGGGCTTCCGCAACACCCCTATTTCGCGCCAGACCGCGAATGTCAGGCGGGCGATCCGCAACCGATTTTCGGATTCAACTTTGACGATGGGCAAGTGATTACAACGCCAACTTTGGAAATCAAAGGTTCCGCTTCCGCCAGCGGCGAATTTAAAAGCTGGAAGTTGGAGTTTGGCTCTGGCGCAGACCCGGGCAGTTGGACCACCCTCGCCGAAAGCGACGATCAAGTCAAGGACGGCACGTTATATAGCTGGAATGTTAGTAACCTTTCAAACGGCATCGTGACTTTACGCCTGACTTTATACGGTAATAAAACGGAAATTGAAAAGCGCGTCAGCCTTAACCTTGACCTGCCGCTCCCCAACACGCCTACGCCCACGCTGACGCTGATTCCGCCATCTGAAACCCCAACCAGCACAGCCACGCAAACTATTGAGCCGCCAAGCGCTACGGCCACGCCACTTGCAATTCCAAGCGAAACGCCTACAATTACTCTAACGCCATGATGAAATCTCTGAATTGCCCCAACTGCGGCGCGGCGCTACCGGCTTATGCCGGCGGCGCTGAGTTCGTCGCCTGTGAATTTTGCAAGACGAGTTTTCGCGCCTCAAACGCAGAAACGCCAAAACCAGATTTCGGCGCTTTGTTATTTGAAACTGACTTTAGCCAAAAAGATTTCACTGGCTGGAATCTGCTAGAGGCGCAACGCACCGAACGCATCGCCGGCAATCCGCCGCAGTTGAAAGTTGCCTTTGATCCCAAAGGCGGCTTTTGCGACGTGCTGGAAAGCTCTGGTTTATATGATAATGTAGATATTGGTCTTACTTTTCAGTTTATGGAAGGCAAGCCGGGTTCGATATATGGCGCTATTTTTACCCGCTACGGAGCCGGCGGCGGCTATGGATTTTTACTCTCGCCGCAAGGCTCATACGCGCTGGGTTATCACATGCAAGATAGCGCGAATAAAATGATTTGGAAAAATTTGCTAACGTGGACCAAACACTCCGCCTTACGCGCCGGGTTGAACGAAAAGAATCGCTTGCGCGTGATCTGCAATGGCGATCGGCTGAAAATATATCTCAACGGCGTTTTGGCTACATCCATAAGCGACTCGTCCTTTGAAGTGGGGCGGTTATACGTCACCTTTTCGCCGGGCAAGGAATCGAACATCGTGGCGGCGATCTCAGACCTTCAGCTAAGGGAAGCGCTCTCGTGACTGAATCAGGCTTGCCCTGCGTATGAGGCGCGAAATCTTCTCTAATTAACAGTCAGGTTCGGACAGGAGTTCGGACAGGGTAGTGCACCAAAGCAGTAAAGGTAGTCAAGGTCTGCTGGATGATGATTTCGAGTTGGTCGTTAGATAAGGTCAACTTCTGACGCAATAAAATAAACA
>JADLCG010000280.1 GCA_020847355.1 Anaerolineales bacterium
AAATGGGGATTTCGGCTTTTGAAGCTTTGCGAATTCCCATGAAGGATGGGTAACGCGGTTCGCCAATGCTTTGCACGACGCTGATCACGGCGGGCAGATTGGCTGTGACGATTTGTTTCCCTTCTTCTAGAACGCGCTCAACGGTTACGCTTCTTTCATTGACCTTGATACTGCCCGCCAACCCCAGCATTGGATAACCGAGAAGCCTGGCTGTTTGCGCGGAGGTGACGCCTGCGCCGTTATCTAGGGTTTGGCGACCAAAGATCACCATATCCGCGCCGATTTTTTGAATCGCCGCGGCGAGGACTTTTGCCGCGCCGATAGTATCGAGTTCGCTTAAAGCGGAATCAGAGACGAGAAGCGCTTCATCGGCGCCCATCGCCAGCGCGTGTTTGAGGGCTTCTTTTGCGCTTTCTGGTCCAACGCATAAGGCAGTGACTGTGCCGTTGACGGCTTCTTTTTGTTGTAGCGCGCCCTCCACGGCATACTCGTCAAACGGGTTGATGACCAATGGCGCATCTCCCCACGAGATTTGTCCGTTCTCGGCTTTGACTTTCGCCTCCGAGTCTGGAACTTGTTTGATACATGCTATGATTTTCAAAGTTGCGTCTCCTTAAAGTTGATTTACAAATTTTTGCCAGTTCTCTTTGCCATAAGAAAGAGAACCTGTATTGGCATAAAAATGATCTTTGTCGCTAATATCGCTGTTGATACCGCTAATTATCATTTTTAATTTCCCATTTTGATTTATTTGTCGAATTTCAGGAATTGATAAGATATTTTGAGTAGTTAAGACGCCAACTCCCTGATTTATTTCAATTCGACGAGTATCTTTTCCTTTGCCTCTATAATTTTCATTCCCCTTAAGACTATATCCTAGTAAGTGAACTGGTAAATTAAGTTCATTTTTCATAAGGAAGCCAGATACATAAGCAGGCACAGCTTCAAATTGAGGGATTGCATCCCAAAGTTGGTCGCTTTTATCAGGAGTAAGTTCCCCTAATTCTTCTGCCATCGGAAACAATTTACTTTTCAAGAAACTAACTTCTTTCAGAAAAGCGACAAAATGTTCTCTTGCGGTTCCCGCTCTAACAAAAACAAAAGCGTCAACATTTTTAATTTTTGCCGCGCTGTATTCATCCATCCACCTGGCATTAAATTTGCCAGTCTTAACGCTGACATTTATTTTAGGAGGGCGATAATCAGATTGCGCTTCTTTCACTGCTTTAATATCACTTGAAATATAATCATCTATCAATTTATCCATTGAAATATCTTGTTCGATTTCAATGCCAAAGTTTTGTTCAATGAATTTTTTGAGGGCAATTTCGCCTAAAAATCCCCTGGCAGTATCAGTCCACAACTGCCCTAAATCTCTTTGCCTTGTACTTCCAAAATCTGAACCAGCAAACTTTAATGCTTGGGGTAAAGCGCGAGTAATTGCGCGGGCATAATCATTCTTGTCTAACCAAACTACTTGCGGAATAAATCTATTATTAAACCATTCGTCAAAATCTTGAATTTCACTGCCGCCATCTGCGCCTCTAATAATTTCTTTTGCTAAATCATTTGCATTATCGGCTGACAAGCGTTGTGCAAGGAAGCTTTTAACAACTTCAACTTGACTATTAAAGATTGCCTCTTTACTTAGTTTCTTTGGCATAAAATCCCTTTTGTCATTTCTCTTTGGCTATATACTGAGATTTTCCTTCAAATAATGATAGCGTTGGAACTATATTTTGTTCCGTAACTGGATATTGAATTTTAGCGAAACTCGATAAAACAGCGTCAAATATTATTTTTGCGCCTTTGGGCGGTACGGCCATGCCAATTTGTTTTCTAACGCTTTCTTTTGAGCCGCAAAAAATAAAATCATCAGGAAAAGTTTGAAGTCTTGCTCTTTCTCGATTAGTTAATGCTCGATTTTCTTTCCAATGATAAACATGAGTTCCGCCGCCGCCACTGCCGGTAACGGTGTAAGCAGGTTTGTTTGGATCAAGCCTTTTGTATATCTGACTAATTTTTGCGCCCTTTACATTTAGCTGAAGCTTTTCAGGGATTTTTGCATTAAAGGCATTTTCGCCAGGTTTTATATGTTTTAATCTCTCAATTACTAAGGTGGATTGTTTGGTGAACTCATTATTTGAAGCGCCGCTTGGAATAGGAGGATTTTCAATTGCATTTTTCGCCGATATATCAAAACCTTTATAAGGTTGTACGGATGGGATTTGAAAGTTAACTTCAATATCATCTCTTATTCCAATAATGACAACTCGATGTCTTGCTTGTGGAATACCGTAATTTTCAAATTTATATAGATGAGGATATATTTTGTACCCGGCATTTACCAAGGCTTCAAGGATTACATTAAAAGACTTGCCATCGTTGGCGCTTCTTATTCCGCTTACATTTTCTGCAAAGAACCACTTCGGCTTAAATAGCTTTAAAGCCTTGACTCCGTAAGTGTATAAAGGCCCGTATTTGCCGTTGACTCCTTTTCTTTCGCCAACCATGCTAAAGTCATTGCACGGGAAACCAAATGCAAGAGCGTCAATTTCAGAAATTTCCGCTAGGACTTCAAAATCTAATTCTCTGATGTCTGCGCAAAGCACGGTTTCTGGTTTGTTAGGAGAAATATTTTTGCGGAAAGTCTCGCATGTGTCATAATCATAATCCGTTGCCCAAGCATGAGATATTGAATAGGCGGCTCTATTTTGAGCTTGCGCTAAACTTGCGCCTAATCCAATGCCACCCGGTCCGCAGAATAATTCGCCTAACTTGAAATTTATTTTTTTCATAGTTTATTATACAAAAATACGTTACTTAACCACAAACGTCATCAGCATAAACAACACACTTCCGTCATTGCGAGGGCGATGCTCTTTCGCCCGAAGCAATCTTATGATGATGTCCTGAGATTGCTTCACCAAAGAGCGGCTCGCAATGACGAAACTACTTAACCACAAACGTCATCAGCATAAACAACAAATACATCACGCCGCCTGCTCCAGCGACTAGATTGGCAGTTCCATCTAGGTTGGGCGAAATGCCGCGTAGGACGAAATTGATGGCGAGCAAAACCCATGTTAGCGCATGACCCCAGCGGATGATGAAAAAGCGCAAGCCAACGGCTGTCTCTGCGGATTTGGGTATCCCTATGAAGGAATAAACTAAAGCTACGATCAGGGCAAGCCCAGCCCAGACAAGC
>JADLCG010000281.1 GCA_020847355.1 Anaerolineales bacterium
CTTTGCGATTCCGCACGCTGGCAAGTTGATCGTCGTTCATCTCGCCCACGGATTCGCCATCCAGAATATATTCGCCGGAAGTGGGACGATCCAAACAGCCCAGCGTATTCATCATCGTAGATTTGCCTGAGCCGGAAGGTCCCATAATCGAAACGATTTCGCCGCGCTGGACTTTGAAAGAAACGCCGCGCAAGGCTTCCACGTCAATTTCGCCCATGCGATAGGTTTTTCTCAATTCGCGGGCTTCAATTACCCAATCCTCCATCCTAGCCTCCAAACATGAGCATGTTCATTGTCGGCGGATTGAGAATGATCGGATCGCCTGCTTTGATATCGCCTTTGGTTAAAACGCTTTGCGTATCGGAAGAAGCGCCAA
Organism: Anaerolineales bacterium; assembly: GCA_020847355.1. Classification (GTDB taxonomy): domain Bacteria; phylum Chloroflexota; class Anaerolineae; order Anaerolineales; family Villigracilaceae; genus Villigracilis. The sequence goes on from JADLCG010000281.1 coordinate 377, forward strand.
GTTCTACTTTAACCTGAACCGGTTGACCGTTGACCAAGAGATAAACGACGCGTTCGCCATTCACCAAGCGAACCGCCCGATTCGGAATCAAAATTACATCTTTGACTTCATTCACCACGATATTCACTGCGGCGGTCATCCCGGGCTTAACGGCTTCGTCCGCATTGGTGATTTGAACCGTCACCGTGAAATTGACCACGCCTTGCACAGTATCGCCCGCCTGCCCCACTTGAACGACTTCGCCTTCGTAAGTTTTGCCGATAATTGCGTCAAAGGTCAAAGTCGCGGCTTGACCGACGCTAATCGTGTTGATGTCCACTTCTGAGACTTGCACATCTACCAACAAGTTCGATAGATCGTCCACGCGGAAGGCAGTTGTGCCAGCATTGACTTGATCGCCCACAAACGGGAAGGCTTGCGTCACCACGCCGCTAAACGGAGCGACAATCAGCGCTTGCGCCAAAGTTGCTTTTGCCGCCGCCACGCGCGCCTCAGCCGCCGCCACCTCCGCCGGGTCGGCGCCATCTTTCACGCGCTCATAAGCGCGCTTCGCATCGTTAAGTTTCGCTTCCGCCAAAGCCAATTTTTGGTCGGCGTCTTTGATCGTCTCGGCATCCGCATAACCTTTGACATAGCGAACTTTAGGCACACCATGATCTAAATAAGTTTCCGTAATGGTTATTTTTCCGTTCAACCCTTTGCGATAGTTATACGCCTTTTCATAAGCGTCTTCCGCCGCGTCTAAATCTCTGGCGGCTTGGGCGCGAGCCGTATCAGAATCCAGCAAATCCTCCAAGGCTTTTTGCGCCGTTACCAAATCCGCTTCCGCCATAATCACGCTCTGATTAAGCGATTGCTTATCGAGACTGGCTAAAATATCGCCGCGCGCAATCTGCTGACCAACCTCCGCATTCACCGCCCCAACCGTGCCAGTCGTGGACCAAGTCAACACGGCGCTTTGCTTGGCGCGGACCGTTCCAGTCGCGCCGACCACCGCCGCCAAATCGCCGCGTTCCGCTTTGGCAGTTTGATACGTCTCTGGCGCTTCGCCTTGATTAAATACCGCAAAAAGCGCGGCGATCACAATCACGCCAATCACGCCGACAACGATCCAGGTTTTTCTGGAAAACTTTGCAAAAAATTTCTTCATATTCTTATGCTCCAAAGATTTAAGCTAGTGATAGAGTATACGCTTTTCAGCGCATAAAGTTAATCGTCAATTGTGGATATTTTATGGAGAGTTCATCCGCCGCATCCATTCTACTGGACAAGTCGTCAGCGCAACGATTTCCCAGCGTGGACTCTAATACAGGCTTAATAAAAAAAAACGCCCACGCCCGAAACGAAAAAAACCGTTTGTTATAATCGCAAGCATGTTTCGTTACGCCATTCGCGGGCTGGAGTTCACGCTCATCTTCTTCATCTTTGCCGCCATCTTCAGCTACAGCGCCCCGCCGCTCACCGATCAAATCGAAAAAATCCGCGCCTACACCCGCGATCTTGAATTCAACTACGTCGCGTGGACAGCCGACGCCGCCTTACTCAAACTGCAAGCCAACTCCATCGGCGCCGAACAAACCCTCAGCCGCGAAGAGCAAAAAGTCATCGTCGCGCAATATTTACGCATCACCCAAAAGATTTTGGACGAAGAAAACCAACTTCAACAAATTTATTCAGATCCAAACATCTCCGATAAAGAAGCCGCCTCCGCAAACCTGCGCGCAACGCTCACGGCGGATTACGCCGAGCAAAATAAACTCGCTCCATTTGCCGAAGCAATTCTCCAAGAACAAGTCAGCGTCATCCTCAAAGAACTTGGGTTCACCGCCTTCGGGCAACCCATCCCCAGCCTGCTTTATCATTCCACGCCGTTGCCTTACGCGCTGATCGTCTCGCCGCGCAGTCGCATCGAACAAATCGCCAACATCTCGCTCGATACGCGTATCACAGTGGACGAACAAGCCAAATTGGAAACCGAAATTGATCAAGCCCTGAATACCTCTTCCCTCGTTGTGCCAGTGGGCGGCATTGGCGTTTACCCCACTATGGTCATGCGCACCACAGACCTACGCTGGTTGCTCAACACCATCTCACACGAATGGATTCACAACTACCTAACCCTGCGCCCGCTCGGATTTTTATATTCATCCAACGATCCAGCCATCCGCACGATGAACGAAACCACCGCTTCCATCGCCGGAGATGAAATTGGCGCGCTCGTCTTTCAGAAATATTATCCCGAACTTGCCAACGCCTCATCCTTAACTTCAGGCTTGATTCTCGATCCTTTCGGCATTCCCCACGCTGACGCCAAGACGCAACAAACCACGTTCGATTTCCGCGCCGAGATGTATCTCACCCGCGTCACCGCCGAAGAATTTCTCACAGCCGGAAAAATAGAAGAAGCCGAAACCTACATGGAAAGCCGCCGCCAAATCTTCCTTCAAAATGGCTATCTGATTCGGAAAATCAACCAAGCTTATTTTGCATTCTACGGCGCTTATGCAGATTCGCCCGGCGGCGCGGCTGGCGAAGACCCGGTCGGTCCGGCCGTGCGTGCATTGCGCGCCCAAAGCCAAACCCTCGCGGATTTTGTCAACGCCATTTCATGGATGACTGATTTCAACCAGCTTCAAACCGCAATTCAGAAATAATCACGAGTACAAATGAAATTTATCTATTCCCTCAGTTTTCTATTCTGCGCCAGTTTTCTTTTAAGCGCGTGCGCTTCTCAAACTCAAACGCCCGCAACAGGCACAGCAACTTCCGCGCCAATTATCGCCACGCCCACTGCCGCAGTTTCTTGCTCCGCTGTTTCTGTAATGCCCACGCCCGTTCTGGATAACTCAGTGATTCCAGCCGTCAGCGGCGCAGATTTTTCGATTGGACCGGCCGATGCGGCGGTGACATTAATTGAGTATTGCGATTTTCAATCGGCGGGTTGCGCCGAACAGGCGCAAATCATTGACGCGCTTTTGAAAAATCACGAACTGGATCTACGCTTCATCTTTCGCCCGCTAGCCTTAGCCGGAGCATTAGATAAATCAGACAAAGCCTTCATGGCGGCAATCTCAGCCAATGAGCAGGGAAAATTTTGGGAGATGTACAACTTGCTCTTCGCCAAACAAGCGGAATGGACGACCCTTCCGCCGAAAGAATTTGAGCCTTGGCTTCTCAAAGAATCTGCCGCGCTCGGCATGGATGCGGAACAACTCTCAGCGGGGTTGAATGCTCCAGAAACCAGAACCAAAATGATCTCCACGATGGAGGCGATCAAAAAATTAAATCTGCCCGCCATTCCGCTGATCCTCATCAATGGCACGCTCCAGCCCTCTTATCTATTAGATTATCCAAGTTTGAACGATACGGTAGGATTGATTGCGCTCGGGCAAAAACAATTTTCGCAATGTCCGCCCTTCATGGTGGATACTGCCAAAAATTATGTCGCCATGTTGCATACCGAAAAAGGCGCTATCGTAATTCAACTCTTCGCTAAAGAAGCGCCGTTGGCTGTCAATTCATTCATTTTTTTGGCAAAAGAAAACTGGTTCGATAACGCGCCTTTTCATCGCGTGATCCCCGGCTTTGTGGCGCAAAGCGGCGACCCCAGCGGAACAGGCAGAGGCAACCCGGGCTACTTTTTCAAAACTGAATTGAACGCCTTAATGTTTGACGCGCCGGGCATGGTGGGGATGGCAAACTCCGGTCCGGATACGAATGGGAGTCAGTTCTTCATCACTTTCGCGCCCGAACCGAGTTTGAACGGCAAATATACGATCTTCGGAAAAGTCATCAGCGGTTTGGAAGTTGCCGAAAGCCTCACGCCGCGTAACCCTGCCGAAAACCCCAATGCGCCCAACGGCGATAAAATTCTCAGCGTGGAAATCAAAGAGCAATGACGCAGAACAAATCAACGCCCTGGGGCGCGATCTCCATCTTCACGCTGATCGCTTTCGGCTTGGTCGTCTTTGCGGCAATCGCTTTCATTATGGGGACTATCTCTGTGATTGATCTACTCGGAGAAAAATCTCAACCTGTAGTGGGCATGATCGTGGCTTTTTCAGCCGGCGCTGAGTTTTTGATTTTGCTCATTTGCGCTTGGTTTATCCTCCAAAAAATAATGGGCAAAGAAACTGCCGAACAAAACCTGCAATTCGCTCCGCCCGCTTGGTTAGCGTCAACGCTCATCGCGCTCATTTGTATTGCCTTGATTTTTGGCGCGCTTGGCATAATCGCGAAAAATATCTATCTGACTTGGGTTATCCTCCCCGCCGCCACATTATTCGTCATCATTCCGCCGCTGTTGCTCTTCATCAGTATTGGCGCGCGTAAATTGGAGTTAGGCGCGCAATGGCGCGTTTGGGGAACGCTTGGGCTGGGGCTAACCTTAAGTCCGGCGCTAATGATCTTTTTAGAAATGCTGATCTTAGGCTTGATCTGGCTAGGATTGGCGCTTCTTTCTTCCCTTCAGCCGGGGAAGTTGCAAGAACTTCAACATCTCGGAAAGTTATTGCTCGATGAAACCAATGAAAGCGCATTATTTTTCGCGCTCAGAAATTATCTAACCAACCCGCGCGTGCTGATCGGCGTTTTCGGTTATCTTTCCTTGCTCGTGCCGATGATCGAAGAACTGTTCAAGCCGTTGGCGGTTTGGCTGTTTGCGCGCAAGATCGAAACTCCCGCGCAAGGCTTTACGCTAGGCTTGTTAAGCGGCGGCGCATTTGCGTTAATTGAAAGTTTGAACGCCAGCGCAGAAGCTTCCGAAACTTGGCTAGTCGTCGGCATCGTGCGCGCCGGAGCGAGTTTGCTTCACATTCTGCTGACTGGGTTGATGGGTTATGCCATTGTCGGCGCATTCAAGGAAAAGAAAATTTGGCGCCTCCTGCTTACTTATGGCGCGGTGGTTGCCATACATGGATTATGGAACGCCTGCGCGCTGAGCGCAAGTCTCTTTGAGAGCGGAGAACTTCTCGGCAAGCCGGAGTGGCTATTTTTTCTACCCGCCTCAATTTCTGGAATTATTGCGCTAAGCCTCGGCATGTTCATTTTGCTCTTCATCGCAAATCGTAAATTCCGCTCGCAAACTCAACTTACAATAGTAGAACCGCTCAAAGATACCGAGTAAAATAACTTTATGACCTATTCATCCACTGCCCGCGAGGGCGATATTGCTCAACTTGTCGGCTTGAATCACAAAAATTTCATCTTCTCGCTCAAAGTCGGCGGGGATTTTCAAACGCATCGCGGCGTGATCAAACATGACGAACTGATTGGCAAGCCGTGGGGTTCGCAAGTTTTTAGCCATTTAGGATCGCCGTTTTTTCTGCTTCAGCCTGCGCTGGGCGATATTCTGATGGATTTACCGCGCAACACTCAAATTCTTTACCCCAAAGATATCGGCTTTATCCTCGTCACTATGGGCGTTGCGCCCGGTCAGCGTGTGATGGAAGCTGGAACTGGCTCAGGCTCAATGACGATTGCGCTCGCCACCGCCGTGGGCGCAGAAGGGCGCGTGACTTCTTATGAACAACGCGCAGATATGCAAAACCTTGCGCGAAAAAATGTAGAGCGCGTGGGGCTCGCCGCGCGCGTGGATTTCAAACTGCGCGACATTCAATTGGGTTTTGACGAAACTGACGCAGACGCATTCTTCCTCGACGTGCCGAATCCGTATGATTACATTGGGCAAGTGCGCGCCGCGCTCAAACCCGGCGGTTTCTTCTGCACGCTAATTCCCACCTTCAATCAAGTCGAAAAAACTTTATACGCTTTACGCCAAAACAAATTTGCATTTGTAGAAGTCTGCGAAATCTTATTGCGCTATTTCAAGCCAGAACCAAGCCGCTTACGTCCGGTGGATCGGATGGTGGCGCACACTGGATTCTTAATCTTCGGGCGGCGCATTGAACCCAGCCTAGACCCACGCGGATTAGAATTAGCCAACGAAGCCGGGGTTGGCTCGATGCAAGAGGCGAAACCTGCGCCCACAAAGGAAGCGGAAAATGTTTAGGCGCAGACCGCCACGCGGCGGCTTTAGAAAAATAGGAAGAGCAGAAATTCCCCCGCTTCTCAAACGCGCCAATCATCTCTTGAACGGCGGGCAATTTGCAGAAGCTGGAGAAGCTTTTGAAGAACTTGCCGAACGCGCATTCGCACGGCAAGGTCCGCGTGCGCCTGTATTTTTTTTACAAGCCGGACGCGCAAGGGTTTTGAACGGACAAAATGAAATTGGGCTCGCGCATTTCAAACGCGGATTGCAGTTATTTATCAATATAGGCAAGCCGTTTCGCGCACATCATGCCGGTCAGCGGATTATTACGGAGCTAAACCGACAAGGTTTAGCCAGCGAAGCCGAACAAATTCAAAATTTTCTCGCTACGCTTCTGCCCAATTTGCCAGACGGCGAAGCCGAAGATAGACCGCCGCTTCTGCCCACGCATTGTCCGGCTTGCGGCGCGGCGCTCAAACCAGACGAAGTGGAATGGCTGGATTCGGTCACGGCTGAATGCGCGTACTGTGGAAGTCCGGTGCGCGGCGCGTAAACTTACCTCAAACATGAACCTCACGCCAGAATATATTGCCGAGCAACTTCGCCGCGCCGCAGAAAAATCTATCGGCGTGGAAGATTATTCAGAAATGGCGAACCAGCCTCAGGTCCGCTTGAGAAGCGCAGCAGTTTTAGTCCCCTTGGCTTGCTTTCAAAACGAATGGCACGTCCTCTATACGCGCCGCACCGAACGAGTCGAAGCGCATAAAGGGCAGGTTTCTTTTCCGGGCGGCGCAAGCGATGCAGGCGAAACTGCCCCCGAGCAAACCGCTTTGCGCGAAGCCGATGAAGAGATTGGCATGAACCCGGCAGACGTGCAGGTGTTGGGGCAACTCAGCCGGATGATCACGATCAGCAGTTTTGTAGTCAGCCCGATAGTGGGCGTCATTCCTTTTCCGTATGCGTTCAAAGTATCCGGCGCGGAAGTGGCGCGCGTATTTACGATCCCCTTACTCTGGCTGGCAAACCGGAATAATTTTTGGGAATTTTCTTTCCGCGAATCGGAAAAATCTTTAATTGCCTATCACCCGTTTGACGGCGAACTACTCTGGGGCGCAACTGCGCGCATGACGGTGAATTTACTCAAAGCGCTGGAGCTATTGCGCTAAAATTTTCATAAAAAAATCCGCCATATAAAATGGCGGATTTTTTATTGCGTAAGCTATTTCTTTTCTTCGTCTTTGCCTGCTTCGGCGGCAGATTCGGTTGCCGCGCCGGCGGCTGGAGCTTCCACAGCGTCCACCTTCGGAGCGGTTGCGACCACGATCATTTCGTGCTCGTCCGTGATCAGGCGTACTTCAGCGGGGAGCGTGATGTCCTTAACATGAATGCCATCGCCCACCAACTTCATCGCAGAAATATCCACTTCAATTCTTTCGGGGAGGTCGGTCGGCAAACATTCCACTTCGAGCGCGGCGATACCGTGAATCAACACGGCGTTGTAATCTTTCACCGCACCGGAAACGCCAGTGAAAGCAAAGCGCACGCTGGCGCGAATCTTCTCTTTCAAATTTACGGCTAGAAAGTCAATGTGCGTCAAAGTGCCTTTGACAGGGTTGCGTTGTCGTTCGCGGACCAGAGCTGGATATTCCGTGCCGTTCAAATCAATCGTCACCAAACTGGACGAAGATAATTTTGCCAAAGTCAAGCTCGTGCTATGCGCGTCCAGCAAAATCGCAACAGGCTCCACGTGGCGGCCATAAATCACGGCGGGTAATTTACCAGCGCGGCGCAATGCGCCAACCTGTTTGCCAGTCACATCGCGTTTTTCAGCCTTTAATACTACTTTCTCCATCTTTACTCCTCGGGCGCCTCTCACCTAAATCTTTTTTGGGACTTGGTTACCTTCGCCCTATGAAATGATTTTCTGCAAAGCGACCGCGTCGCTTTTAACATTCAAATTGGTTCAGTCTCGAAAACATTTGCCCCGCCTAAGCAAGAGACAAAACGGCTTGCATTTTATTCTCC
>JADLCG010000282.1 GCA_020847355.1 Anaerolineales bacterium
TAGCCGTGAGAATCAACTTAGCTTCTGCCGGAATTTGGTGGCTAGGATTTTCGTTCATCACGTGGCAACGGTTACGTCCGCGCCGCGCCGCGCGCACGCTACCAAGCGGCGAAACTTACGTCAGCATTGGCTTTAAGCAATTAGGCAAGACAATCAGCGAAGTTAAGCATTTCCCGGAAACGATGAAATTTCTGCTGGCGTATTTTCTTTATAACGACGGCATTCAAACGGTGATCGCCGTCGCCGCCGTCTTCGCCGCCGCGCCGCTCACTCAAGGCGGGCTGGAACAAAGCCAAACGACCTTAACCGCCGTCATTTTGATGATTCAATTTATGGCATTCTTTGGGGCGTTATTTTGGGGCAAACTCGCGGGCTGGATCGGCGCGAAACAATCGGTGATAGTCAGCTTGGTAGTTTGGGCGGCAGTGGTGATTTACGCCTACAGCGGGCTGAAAGGCTCGAACGTCACGCTTGAATTTTTCATCCTCGGCGCGTTCATTGCATTGGTGATGGGCGGTTCGCAAGCGATTAGCCGCAGTCTCTTCGCGCAAATGATACCCAAGGGCAAAGAAGCTGAGTTCTTCGCTTTTTATGAAATCAGCGAACGCGGCACTTCGTGGATCGGTCCGCTGGTCTTTGGGCTGGCGAATCAACTATTCAGCAATTTACGGATCGGCATCTTATCTTTGATCTTCTTCTTCATCATGGGCTTGATCATTCTGCCGTTCGTCAATGTAAATAAAGCCATCGCAGACGCAAAGAATTACAAAACCGAATAGTAAATTGCATCCGATCACAGTTTACCTGATATAAAAGCCCTCCTGTGAGAAACTAAGCACAGGAGGGCTTTCTTTTCGTGTCCGTTTTCGGGGTTCAGTTCATGCAGTGTCTTTTTACTAATCTACAAATTGTTCTTTGACCTTTTTCGTCTGTTTGCCGCGTTCGTCCGTGGAGAGAATGCGTTTCCGAATGCGGAAATTTTCCGGAGTCACTTCGAGCAGTTCATCGTCAGCGAGGTATTCAATCGCTTCGTCGAGGGACATTTGTCGGGGCGGAGTGAGGCGGATTTCCATATCGCCGCGCGAGGCGCGCATATTCGTCAAATGTTTTTTCTTGCAGACGTTGATCGCCAAATCCATAGCGCGCGGATTTTCGCCAATCACCATGCCTTCATAAACTTCCACGCCGGGCTCGACAAATAATACGCCGCGTTCTTCGGCAGATTTCAAAGCGTAAGCGGTGGTTGTGCCGGCTTCCCACGCCACTAACGAACCAGATTGCCGCGTATTCATCGCTCCGGCAAGTTCGTCATAGCCGTTGAAGATCGTATTCATAATTCCCGCGCCGCGCGTGGAGGTGAGGAATTGATAACGAAAGCCAAGCAAGCCGCGCGTGGGCACAATATAAACCATGCGCGTCGTCCCCTGACCGGTATCCTGCATGTCCATCATCTGACCTTTGCGCGTCCCCAGCATCTCCACCACTGCGCCCACAGTTTCAGCGCTGGTTTCAATATGCACTTCTTCATACGGTTCAAGCAAAGCGCCATCGTCCGCTCTGTGATAGATCACTTCCGGGCGGGAGACTTGGAACTCAAAACCCTCGCGGCGCATGGTTTCAATGAGGATGCCCAAGTGCAATTCGCCTCTGCCTGAGACCAAGAAATTTTCAGCGGAATCGGTATCTTCTACTCTCAAAGAGACGTTAGTGCGGAGTTCTTCGGTCAAGCGTTCGCGCAGTTTCCGCGAAGTGCTCCATTTGCCTTCGCGCCCAGTAAACGGAGAAGTATTCACGCCAAACGTCATGCGGACAGTTGGCTCTTCAACCTTGATGGTTGGTAAAGCCACCGGGTTGGCTGGGTCGGCGAGGGTTTCGCCGATGGCGATGCCTTCTAAACCCGCAAGAGAGATAATATCCCCAGCCGAAGATTCGGGGACTTCCACCTTGTTGAGACCTTTGAAGGTGTACAGGTATCGCGCGCTTTCAGGAAGATTTTTTCCATCCGCAGTGAGGCGGGCTAGCTTCTGCCCGGTTTTGATCGTACCGGCAAAAATACGCCCAACCGCCGTAACGCCGCGATAATCGTCATAGCCCAGCGTGGTCACTAAAATTTGAAGCGGGGCATCCACGTCCACTTTGGGCGCGGGGATTTGATGCAAGATCACGTCGAACATTGGAGAAAGGTCTGGTCCGAGCTCGGGAGTTAGCCCAGCTTTACCGGCGATACCCTGCGCATACACTACCGGAAAGTCAGCTTGCTCGTCGCTTGCGCCAAGTTCAATAAATAGATCGAAAGTTTGGTTTAGCACGCGCTCAGGCTCGGCGTCTTTGCGATCCACTTTATTGATCACGACGACGGCTTTATGTCCGCGTTCGAGCGCCTTCTTCAACACAAAGCGCGTTTGCGGCATGGGACCTTCAGCGGCATCCACAAGCAAAAGCACGCCGTCTACCATGTTCATAATGCGTTCCACTTCGCCGCCAAAATCGGCGTGACCGGGAGTATCTACGATATTAATTTTGACCATTTTCCCAGTTTTGGGATCTGGCATAGTGATGGCGGTATTCTTCGCCAAAATGGTAATGCCGCGCTCGCGCTCTAGATCATTTGAATCCATCACGCGCTCTTCCACATGCTGATTTTCGCGGAAGGTATGGGCTTGGCGCAACAAACCATCCACCAAAGTGGTCTTGCCATGATCAACATGCGCGATGATCGCGATGTTTCTTAGATCTTCTCTTACAGTTTCCATGATTCACCTA
>JADLCG010000283.1 GCA_020847355.1 Anaerolineales bacterium
ACATAATAAAAATTATTCGTTGAGCCTTGTTCGTTGCAGATAATGCCAAAGAAGGCTTCTTGATCGGCGCTAGAGTTTTGCACATTCACTTCGATATGCAAATTTTCCTGCTGTTCCAAACTCGGCGTAGACCAAGTGATATAGTTCGGCTGATAAACGTCAACTTTCAAACCGCCGTTTGCATATTCTACCGAACTGGCAGAGTCTGTGCCGGTTCCCCAGCCGCTTGAACTATTTGAAAAATCATCCTTCGGCGTGGGGTTGAGCAGGGCGTTCACGTCGGGCGTAGCGCAAGCCAGCGTGGCAAGCGCAAGGGCGAGCAGGGCAAAAAATAAATTACGAGCGTTTGCTTTCATTTCATTCTCCTTGAATAGGGGCGCATTTTATAGGAGAACTGTTCAAGTATAAATAGGAAATAACTCCCACATCACTCGCCGCGTTCGGTTTCCACGAACATTTCCAGCCCGTCGGTACGCACGCTAATCCAGCCGTTGCGATCTGTGCGTAATAAAGAATAATCGTCCAACATTTCGAGCGTTGCCTGATCGGGCAAACCGTTTGGATCGCCCGCGCCTACGCTGAGGACTACCAAACGCGGGCGTAAATTTTCGATTAAATCAGGCGGGTTGGCAGGCGCGTATCCCGAATCGGCTAACAGCAAAACATCCACAGGCTCCAAGGCGTTGCCATATTCAATAGATGCGTAAGTCTCTTCGCTGACGCCAATTGGCAGGAATGCGCGAAAGTTTTTATATTGGATGAAGAGCGCGCTTCCTCTTGGACCTTCAGCCTGAATCTCAATAAAAGCGCCGTCGCCTAGCTCGAGCTTTTGACCCGCTTCCGCGCGGGTGACGGGAATGCCCGTATCGGCGAAGTATTTATCCAAAGTTTGCGAAGCGAACGAGGCTTGCAGGTTGCCGCTCCAAAGAACATTTTCAGGCGGGTAGCGTTCAACAATGCGCGGCAAGGCGGCGAGATCATTTTCGTTGGTGGAGGCGATGACTAGCCAATCCAATTTATGCGAGAAAAATGGAAGCCGCCTGCCAAGTTCATCCGCAAGTTCGTTGACGCTGGAGCCGCCATCTATCAGCACGTGGCGCCCCTCCGGCGTTTGAATCAAAATCGCGTTGGCTGAGCCGACGTCCAAAAAGGTGATGTGCAGTTGACCGTCTCCGGCGGTGGCTACGGCGCGCCAAACCAAAATCATGCAGATAAAAAGAGACGCGAATGCGCCGCTGAAAGCGGCGGCGCGAAGCCGAGAACTCAAAGCGTGGAGATATTCTTTAATGGCTGACCATTTAAAGGTCGCAGTAAGGAGCGCCGCATAAAAACCAAGCGCCCACCAGAAGGAAGAGTCGCCGAGAAAAATTACGCCGTGCGGAATCCGATTGAATAATTCCACAACTTGGATGGTGTAGGTGGAAAAAGGGAGCGCGCCCCACGCCAGAACCTGCCCCAGCGGGAAAAAAATATGGCTGGCTAATAAAGCTAGCCCGCTGAGAATCATCACGGCGGGTTGGATCGGCAAAATGAACGGGTTGGCGATTAACGAAATTAGAGAGAAGCGTTTGAAGTGATAGATCATAATGGGAAGCGTGGTAAATTGCGCGGCGAGGGTTAACATCACGTTGGCGTTGATGAAGTTGACGACTGAATTGTTAATGCCAAATCTGGCGAGCAAGTTGGCGGTCGCTTGCCCTAAAGGTTCGGCGTATAAGACCAAACCCAGCGTGGCGAAGAATGATAGTTGAAAACTCACGTCCCAAACTTGCATGGGATTTAAGAGAAGCATACATCCGGCGACGGTTAATAATAAGTTGAAGCCTTGTTGTTTACGCCCCAGCAAACTGGCGACGATAGTTAAACTGCCCATGATGGCGGCGCGGAGGACGGCGGCGTTTCCGCCGACGAGCAAGGCGTACAAAAATACGCCGCAGATCGCGAGAAGCGCGCCAAGTTTTCTTTTAAATATTTTTTCAAAGAATAACATCAATACGCCGGCAATGATGGAGATGTTGAAACCAGAGATGGCGATGATGTGCGCCGTGCCGGTGTTTTTGAAGGCGGCTTGTAATTTTGCGGTTAAGCCGGTATCCACGCCGAGCAAAATTCCCGCCAGCAAAGAAGCTTCGGGGTCGTTGAAGAGGCGGTAGATATTGCGTAAAGATTTTTCTTTGAATTGATAAACAGCCGCCCAAATTGGGTTGCCCGCCTGACCGGGCAAAATGGTGATTTCAGTTTTGGTCATATAAGCGTGAATCCCTTCCCGCGCAAGATAATCACGATACGAAAATTCTTCGTCTTCTGGCGGAGTTTGCAATTGCCCGCGCACACGGATGATTTGTCCGTAGCTGTAAATTTCATTTTTCGGAGCGCGCGCCAAAAGCCAACCCGTAACGGGCAGATCGCCGCTTCCAGAATCCACGGCGGTGACTTTGATTTTCAAGTTTGTATAACGGTCGCGGTAATCTGGCGGTTCGCTGACGATGCCAGTCACCAGCATTTCATAATTGCGGTCGTTATAGAAGGCGATGTAGTGAGCGTTAATCTCTGGTTGGGCAAGTTGATAGCGCCACGCGCCTAGAAAAAGCATGGGCAGAAGCGCGAGGAAAAGCGTTCTTTTTTTGAAGAAATTTAAGTTGCGTAAAAAAAAGGAAAGCAGAATAGCTAACCCGAAGAAGACGAGCCACCCCCACAGCGGCAGAGAAATGAGACTCGCGCAAACAATCCCGCTGACGAAAGCTAAGACGATCCAAAACGCCGACATGGCGTGGATTCTACATGATTAATGCGCCGCTTGATTAAGCGTTAAAAATAGCATTAAGTAGTTGGTCGAAATAAATTTTACAAACCATCGCTCAAGGCGGCATCCCCGCCGCCGAGGACGGCGGCTTGAGCAGGGATTTGTTTTCTTTCGCAACTATTTTGTAAATTAGATGCCCTGTCCGCCAATCGGCTCAGTCTCGAAACGTTCGCCAAAACCAGCGATCAGCGGCTTGCCGCGCGCAATGGCTTGTTGAACAGACGGCAATGCCAACGATGCGCGGTGACTCTCGGCGCTATCCCAAACTTCAGTGATCCAAATCGAATCTTCGTCA
>JADLCG010000284.1 GCA_020847355.1 Anaerolineales bacterium
AATATTTCTTGACACAATCAATTTGCGCCTGTAAAATCTTTCTGCTTTTCTGGGCGTAAGCCCAGAACTATTTTTGCGGAGAAGGGAATACCCTATTATGTACGGAATGGAAGGCTTGAAGAGTTTTGAGAGCATCGCAATTTGGGTCGTTTTTGCAATTGCGATCTTCAGCATTGTTTACGCTTTTTATCTGCGCGCCAATATTTTACGCGAGGATAAAGGAAGCGAGAAAATGCAGGAAGTTTGGCGCGCCATCCGAGATGGCGCCGACGCTTATTTAGGTCGCCAATCGAAGAGCATTTGGCCCCTGATCGGCGTTCTGACGGTTGTGCTATTTGCTTCAGTGGCAATTATCCCGCCGTCTGAAGAAGCGCTTCGCCAATTTGCAGGATATGACGCTGGAACAGTCACCTGGATTATCGGCGGCGCGCGCGCAATCGCTTTCATCATGGGCGCAGTTGCTTCGATGCAAGTTGGGCAGTTGGGCATGCGTATCGCCGTTGAAGCGAACGTCCGCGTGGCTTCCGCTTCGCGCCAGTCTTTTGGCAAGGCGTTGGATATTGCCTATCGCGCCGGCTTAGTGACGGGCATGTTGACCAGCGGCTTAGGCTTGTTGGGCGGCACGTTGATTTTTATCATTTTAGGCATCGCCGCGCCGGATGCGTTATTAGGCTTTGGCTTCGGCGGAACTTTATTGGCTTTATTTATGCGCGTCGGCGGCGGTATTTTCACTAAAGCGGCTGACGTTGGCGCAGATTTAGTCGGTAAGGTCGAAGCAGGCATCCCTGAGGATGATCCGCGCAACCCGGCGGTGATTGCCGATCTCGTTGGCGATAATGTCGGCGATTGCGCCGGCATGGCGGCGGACATCTTCGAATCATCCGAAGTGACAATTGTCTCCAGCTTAATTTTAGGTCTCGCGCTCTGGCACGTGACCGGCAATCAACTCGAATGGATCATCTTCCCGTTGATCGTGCGCGGCATTGGCGTGATTTCAACCGTCGTCGGCGCGTACTTTGTGAAGAGCGGCGAAGATAGCAAGAGCGGCAACGCGATGAAGGCTATTTTCAACGGCTTGATCATCTCGGCGATTTTCTCTTCCGTTTTATTCAGCATCGCCGGCTATTTATATTTGCAAAATATCGCGGGCGGCTGGTGGCGCATCCCGGCGGCTGTTTTGGTTGGCGTGATTTTGGCGATTGTGATTGACCGCCTGACCGATTACTTCACCGGCTCAGACGGCGCGCCAGTGAATGAGATTAAGAAATCTGCCGATACAGGCCCCGCCACTTTGATTTTGAGCGGCATTTCCGGCGGCTTCGAATCTTCAGTTTGGTCTGTAATCGTCATCGCCGTGACCATTATCGCTTCTATTTTATTGTTTGGTCAATTCGGCGCGACGTACGTCTTATACGGCGTTTCAATGACTGGCATTGGTATGCTCACGCTCACCGGCAATATCGTGGCGATGGATTCCTTTGGACCGATTTCGGATAACGCCAACGGCATTGGCGAAATGTCCTGGTCTGGTCAGACGGATAAAACCACGCAAGACGCGCAAAAGATTATGGCTGATTTAGACGCAGTGGGCAACACCACCAAAGCCATTACCAAAGGCGTGGCGATTGGTTCGGCGGTAATTGCCGCAGTCTCGTTGTTCGGCTCCTTCCTTGTGGATGTTTCGCGCGCGCAAGCCACTTTAGGCGTCCCTGCCGAAGGTTTGCTCTCCGCCACCGGTATTCGCGTGGATATTCCTCAAGTTTTCGTAGGTATGTTGATCGGCGGCGCTTTGCCCTGGTTGTTCTCATCCTTCGCCGTTCAGGCGGTGACGCGCGCCGCGTCCCTGATCGTGCTGGAAGTTCGCCGTCAATTCAAACTTGGCGTGTTGGACGGAAAAATTCAACCGGATTACAGACAAGCGGTGAGCATTTCCACCACTGCGGCGCAAAAAGAATTGGTCACCTTGGCTTTGCTGGGCGTGGTCACTCCAATTATCGTCGGCCTCACGCTTCAAGTGGAAGCGCTAGGCGGCTTTTTGGCGGGCATCATCGTCTCTGGTCAGTTGTTGGCGGTCTTCCTCAACAATGCTGGCGGCGCATGGGACAATGCCAAAAAGTTAATTGAAGACGAACCCAAAGACCCGGCGAAGAATCTTGGCAAAGGCTCAGAACGTCACAAGGCAAGCGTGGTGGGCGATACGGTTGGCGATCCATTCAAGGATACGGCTGGTCCTGCGCTTAACCCGATGATTAAAGTGGTGAACCTCGTCGCCGTGATTATCGCCCCGATTGTGGTGCAATATCAAGGCGTGACCGGCGCGCCGCTGGCGATCGTTTGGGTGGTTTCCCTCGCCCTGATCGGAGTCCTCGCCTGGGCAGTGATCCGCTCCAAAGCCCCAGCGCAATCCATGACCGCTGAATTGGGCGATAGTAAGAAGAAATAAGTAAAGAGTAGGCTTGAAAGATACCCGCCTCCAGTTTAACTGGAGGCGGGTTTTTGTTTCGTAGGGGGGTGATATGCCAGTCTTCCGATTTGTACGTTAAAGCCGCTTAAGGGAGTAATTGAACTTCTAAAATGTTTTTATTATTTTCTCTGCAGTTGTATTGAGCTTTGACAGGCGGATTGTCAAGATAGATTTTGTATGCCGCAACGATATTTGAATTAGTATGATCAAGCCTTTCGAGTTTCAACCAACTAGGCGTGTTTTCCGGACTCGGAATTACCCCAAACTGTAGGTGGCGTGTTGTGTACTCAAATTCGTAAGCAATGTATGTGTAACCTTGGCGAATTACTTCTTCCCAAAAGGAATTTACGCTTTGTTGCGCCGATTGCTTAAGTAGATCGTAGTCGCTGTGTGTTGAAGAGCATACAAATAGATCGTTTCGTAAATAATAGCGATAAGCGCTTAAAGATAGCACTCTTTCGTGCGGCGGAGCAGATTTATTTATCGCTATTAAGTATTCGCAAAGAATATTACCTCTACATTGAGGATTGCTGTTTTGGTCAATTGGAGAGTATGCGGCGGTCGAGATAATGAATGTTCGCGCGAGCATAAAGAATAAAAGAACGAATATCAATGCCCGCTTAGTAATTACGAAAAATCTGGCTTCGCTTTCCAAAACAGTTGCGATAATTTGCGCTGTGGGGACAAATAAAACGAACCAAAGAAAAAACACATAGCGAAGTTCAACGACTGTGAAAAACAAGAATATCCAAAGATATAAAGTGATAACCGAAGACGCGGTTAATATTTTAATTTCTAGCGAGAAGTTGATTTTTGCGCGAATTGCCGATAACAAAATAAACGGAGCAAAGCCGATAACTAGCGGAGAAATATTTCCTAAACTTTGAGGCGTATTTCTGAATGTGGCGACCAGTGGATATAAAAGCCGAAGGGTAAGCATCGTTTCGGGTTTGTTATCCCAGGGACCTGTAACGGGGTTGATATGTGAAAGGCTATTCAAAAAAGCTAGAGGATGCCCTTGTATCGTCCAATTTGCGAGTAAATGAAAGAGACCGACTGGAATTGCGCCTAGGCTAATCCAAAATAGCGGAGTAGTTATATTTTTTATAGTATTTTTACTTAATCTAGTTTGTAAAATTGTTTTTTGAAAATAAAACAGGAAAATAAAAACTGCAAGCAAGAATATGTTATAGGGTCTCCCGGTAATAGACATACCTGCCAGAAAGCCGGTTAGCAAGAATTCCTTTTTTGCTTCGCTGGTTACTAGCCAATAAACGACAGCAATGGAAATGGCGGAATTGATCAAATCAACCTTGCCGTCGCCGAGCAGGTCAATAAATGCGGTAGAGGTTAGCAGTATAGAGATTAGAATAAGCCGCGCTTTTTGGGAGATATTAATCTTTTCCGCTAAAGCAAGCGTAAAAATAATAATGACCAAGCCGCAAATCCATGAAAACATCCGTGCAGATTGCTCGCCAAATACCTGCATAATAGCGGTGTATTGTATTGTATTCTGAAATGCGCTGGCAACGAAGGTATCTTCTGTAAAGTATTGAATTTTTCCTAAATAAGCGGTGATTTTTGCGTTGGAAAAATAAATGGCGGTTGAGTCGTAACTGATTCTAGCGGAGGTTAATAACAAAGTTACTATGAATATAATAGTATTCAGGCTGGGCAAAAAAGCGTCTTGACTGCCAATTGGTATGGGCTGTGTTCGTTTTGATTTATTGTTTGAGATTAATTGATTTAGTCCTGATGCCAATCCAATAGTTAGGCTGACGACGACTATGGCAGGAGTAAGCTTGTATAGGCTAGAAAAAGATAAGAAGTTGATTGAATAGAGACTGCTACCTATTAAAAAACAGGTTGCGATATTTGCCAGACCGGACGTTCTTGAGTTTTTCTCAACCGCCTTGTTGATTGATAAGATTTGAGTAATAAAAATTCCGAGCGAGATGTAAGCCAGAGCGAATACTGTGACTCCTAATAAAGCGCGAGCCAAGTCCATCCAGTATTTTGATGAAAGGAAGATTGTTGTGTATTTAAGATTGAGAGGCGCGGTGAAAATGTCAACATTTTGAGTGTAGCTTCCTCTTGCTGAAACACATATGTAGATGATGAGGCATGAAGCGCACCATGTCAACAGCAATACGTTCTTTAGGCTCGAGATTTCTCTTGTTAACTTCATTTTGAATCGTCGCTTTATTTGAGAGGCTGGAGTTTTGCGATCAATCTCGCACATACTCTTTCGAAAATTCTTGAATCTCTTGTATATCTATACCATCCAATTGGACCTAGCTTGATGAAATGAGCAAGTATATTTAGGTATTTTATTTTTTCCTTGTGTGCACTCTTGGCTAAGGCGACATTCAGGAGAATGGAGAACTTTGCTGTTTTTGATATTTCTTCTTTTTTGTCAGATATTAACAAGTCTATATGCTTGTTGAATACAAATTCTAGTTGCTGTTGAAAGTTGGCGGTATTTGCGCTGCCTAAAATTGTTTGTGAATTTGGGTGTATGCGAAATCCTGCAAGTAAGTCTGGGAGGTATATCGCATCGGTTTTACTTGCAATTTGTAGCCACAAATCCCAATCTGCCGTGTACCAGAGATCGCTATTTAAGCCTTCTAGCTTTTCAAAAAGTTCCCTTTTGAAGACTGGGGCGGGTATTGAAATGAAGTTTTGGATAATTAATTTTTCCATCAGCTTTTTTGACGCTGTAATTTTTGGATACTTGGGAAGAGGACAATTCCAGGCGCCTAAAGACTTACCTGTTTCATTAATGAAGATAGCTGAATGAATTATTAGCCCAATCTCTGGGTGCTTTGCTGTGATATCTTTTAGCTTGTATAATCTCTCGGGAAGCCATATATCATCTTGATGCAGAAAGCATATATACTTTCCTGTGGCAAATGAAACTCCATAATTCGTATTTATTGCCCAGTTTTTATTCTTTTGCCGTTTAATAATGAGTGGAAACTTTTCCTGATAGCTTTTAAGTATTGACAATGTGGCGTCGGTTGAATCGTCGTCAATAATTATGCATTCTAAATCTTTGTCATTTTGCATGAAAATTGAATCTAAAGCCTGTGGTAGAAATTTCTCGCCATTGCGAACGGGACAAATGACGGAAAGCCATGGTGTTTTCATTGATGTTGTATTGTATGCCCTTTCTCTTCGGTCCTGTTGTTTTTTATTAGCGTTGACACGAAAGATAGCGACAAAAACGATACAAGAATAAGATAGAAGAAGACCCTGAGAAAATCGGAATTCTTCGAGAGCGTAAATAAATGTAAACCGTCTATGTCGACGAGAAGATGAATGCTACCGAAAAGCGTGTATAGGATTGAAAATATATTAATGTGAACTGCGATAAAAGGAATCGGTATAGCTAAATATTGGTTGGCGATTGACGGGGCTGTTGCTACTAAGACGCAAGTGTAATACAGACAAGATTCGACGTTGTGAACATTTCTAAAATAATAGCCGAAAAACAACAAAGTCGCTATCCAGAACATCTCCTTTGTCAATAGAATTTGAATGATAAACGGAATGAAAAAATGATAAAAAATGCCGTTTCCGTAGGAACGATATAAAAATACATTATTAATAATCCCTGTTGACCCTGCGTCTGCGTATGGTATGAAGCTTAGCAAAAATAGCGCGCTAGGTATTAAGAGCGTCCATAATTTATTCGCCAATCCTTTTTGCTTTAATGCTAACCAAACTGGATATATAAAAAATGTGTGCTTTACAATAAGAGATATTCCTAGTATGACTAGTCCCCAAAATTTCCTTTTATTAATGGATTCTGTGAAATTGTTTCCCGTTAGAACTGCTGAGAATAGAGCAAGCAATAATGCTAAATTATCAAATTGATTGTGGTATCCTGTAATTAATATGGATATAGGGTTGAAAAAGAATAAAATCCCGGCTAGGTAGTTGTACCTTTTCAGTAAGATGAGGGCAATCCCGGCGTCGGCTAGCGATAATAGAAGCGTTAACAGAATACGAAATATTGCATGGTCTTTGTTGGCTATGTTATATAATGCCCACATAATGTTGAACCATAATGGTCCATAGTTGTATCTTTGAGTCTCAGCATAGACATTTCCGCCTTTCTTGATAATTTCTAAAACTATTATATAGGAATCGAAATCGTAGTTGTGACCTCTCAGTGTCGCTATTAATCTTAAGGAACTTCCTAATAGAAAAATCCCAGATAGGAATAAAAAATTCTTTTTTTGATTTGTAAAGAATGACGATGGCATGGCTGGCTATATCTTCTTTATTCCCAGCCCCAACATGCTTAATACGAAGCTACTGAGGATAATTTGTGCGCCGCTGATAAATGCAATGCTCCCCCCAAATACCAAACGCACGCTGGCGTCAAATCCAATTTGTTCAAAATTTGAAGAAAGTAAAAGTGCGCGGATAATTAATACTAACCCAATAGATAGAATTGCGGCGCCAGCTAGCAACCCTGTCTCAAGAGTAATATACTGAAATAGCGAAAAGAATCTTGGAGGAGTAGTCAATAAATTGTTTTCATAAGCATAGACTCGTGTGATCGTGGCGAACGAAATCATATTGATACTTAAGAACGTCAACGTGCCAGCGCCGATGAAGGTGTGAAAGTCAATATATCGAAAACCGATATTGACAGGACCAAAAAATAAAGCCAAACTGAGAAAACCGCTGAAGATAAGTAAAATAATGCCAGGATATAAAAACAACCAGGTGGGGCTGTAGATTAATAGAAAGCGTAAATGCCGCCAACCGTCTCGGAAGCTCCTTAAATGCGGTGGACGATCCCTACCGTCTGGGGAAAGCGTAGTGGGCACTTCGTATACCTTCATTTTCAAAATGGAAGCTTTGATCACTATTTCGCTGGCAAGTTCCATGCCTGTGGTTTGCAAATTTATCTTCTCAATTGCAGATTTTGTGAAACCTCGCAAGCCGCAATGAAAATCGTTGACAGGAGTTTTGAAAAATAATTTCCCCAGAAAAGATAAGATTGGATTACCAATGTAACGATGATGCCACGGCATAGCCCCTTTCTTGATCCCGCCTTTGAAACGATTCCCCATTACCAAATCATAGCCCTCGCGAAGTTTTTCAACAAACGGCATTAGGTTAACAAGATCATAACTATCGTCTGCGTCCGCCATGATAATATATTTTCCCTTTGCCGCTTCAAATCCGCCGCGTAATGCAGAACCATAGCCCTTTTGCTCTACATCTATAACCCTTGCCCCTGCTTTTTTTGCGATATCTTTAGATTTATCTGTACTGCCATTATCGGCAACAATCACTTCCCCTTTAATTTTATTTTTTTTCAAAAAATTGACAGCCTTGGCAACGCAAACTCCAACAGTCAATTCTTCATTTAGACAAGGCAATACGATGCTTAGTTCAATCTCTTGTTTCATATTTGGATTATAACTGATCCTGTTTAGGTATAATCCAAATATGCAGTTGACCAAGAAAGCCCTCGCCCAAAACGAATGGACAGTTCTGCTTCTTGGCATTGCTCTCGTAGGCGGAGTCTTCATCCGCTTCTTTCCCACGCTGGTAGTTGGTTTTCCTGTCAACGACGGCGGGATGTTCCTCAGCATGGTTCGGGATTTAACTCCTAGCGCTTATCTGCTCCCTGAGTTCACTTCTTACAATCAGTTGCAAATCCCCTTTGCTTACCCGCCCTTTGGGTTTTATTTTGCCAGAATACTTTCGGATATTTTCAAAATCTCTGAAATTAATTTATTGCGTTTTGTCCCGCCGTTTGTCAATTCACTATCTATTCTTGTATTTTATTTCTTGTCTGCCGAATTGCTCAAATCGAAATCGTTAGGAGCGTTATCCTCCGTTTTCTACGCTCTGACGCCAGGCGCTTATGGCTGGTTCGTGATGGGCGGCGGGCTGACGCGCAGTTTCGGCTCTTTATTTTTATTGCTTTCAGCGTATTTTGTATATCGTTTGTTTCAGAGTGGAGAGATAAAGCTTGTAGCGTGGTCAATCGTCTGTTGTACGGCGACGGTTCTGAGTCACCCTGAGGCGGGCGTGCATCTAGCCGCGACTTGCATATTGTTATGGATATGTTTCGGGAGAACGCGCCGATCTTTTTTTTACGCAATGCTTGTTGGTCTGGGGGTTTTGAGTCTTTCGGCGCCTTGGTGGCGGGCGGTGATTTCATATCACGGCTTCGCCCCGTTTCTATCAGCATTGCATACGGGTTCTTTAGATAGTTCGTTTTTTAGCGCGATATTACGAGCGTTCCTAGGCGACGGATTGACGCCAATTTTGATTTTATTCAAGGCAGTGGGGGTAATTTGGGCGATTTGGAAAAAAGAATACTTTCTTTTAATTTGGGTTTTCTTGCCCTATATAATTGAACCGCGCAGCGCCCCGAGTGCGGCGTTTTATCCATTGACCATGTTGAGCGCCTTGGCGTTTGCAGAAGCGTTTCCGTATTTCTTTTCTCGCTGGCGCAGGATAGATTTTGACGAATTGTATAAAAATAAAATTTATAACTTTATTCTGTTCTTTGTGGCGCTAATTTTATTTATTGATTCGAGCTTGTACAATTTCCGCCTAATTGGTAATAGCTTGAAGCCCGCTGAAATTGAAACCATGAAGTGGATCGAGGAAAATTTTTCCTCTAATGCGAAAATGATTGCAATTACGGGAAACCCAAGCCCGGAAGTTGATCCATTTGTTGAGTGGTTGCCTGCTTTGAGCGAAAGACGGAATCAATCAACGCTTCAGGGCTATGAATGGCTGTTGGGCGAGAAGTTCTTTGAAAGATACTCTGATTTAGCGGAATTGCAGAAATGCGAAACTGTAGCCTGCGTTGAAGAATGGTCTTCGAGAACCAAATTGGAATATCAATTTGTTGTGATCGCAAAATTGAGCAAAAATGAATTGGTCAATTTATCTTTTGCGAATTCAAAAAAATATCGGCAAATTTATGACAACGGCGAAGTTGCGATTTATCGAAAATAGAATATCTACTTCCCAAAGCGCTTCTGCCATTCAAACAGCTTGTTCAGCGCTTCAATCGGGGATAAAGAATTGACATCCAGCCCGTTGATTTCATCCAACAGCGGATTGGTTTCAGGGAATAATTTTGCTTGTTGTGCCGCGTGCGGATCAATCTTCACGGCTCTGCCAGATGTTTTTTCTAGTTGTTCCATAATTTCATTGGCGCGTTGAATCACAGGCGCAGGCAAACCTGCTAGTTGGGCAACATGAATCCCGTAGGAACGATCCGCGCCGCCTGCGATAATTTTATGCAGGAACACGACTTTATTATCCGCTTCGCTAACCGCTACGTTGTAATTTCGCACGCCGGGCAATAAATCCGCGAGTTGCGTCAACTCGTGATAGTGAGTCGCAAACAAGGTCTTGGCGCGTAATTGCGGATGATTGTGAATGTACTCAATGATGCCCCAGGCAATGGACAAGCCGTCATAAGTTGAAGTGCCGCGCCCGATTTCATCCAAGATCAGTAACGAGCGCGAAGTAGCATGATGCAAAATATTCGCCGCTTCCACCATCTCCACCATAAACGTAGATTGCCCAGCGTGAATTTCATCCTGCGCGCCGATGCGCGTAAAAATTCTATCCACAATCCCGATCTTCGCAGATGCGGCAGGCACAAACGAACCGATCTGCGCCATCAACACAATCAAAGCGGTTTGGCGCAAATAAGTGGATTTACCCGACATGTTCGGTCCCGTGATCACGCGCACCACTTCGCCTTTTTCAAAGCTGACGTCATTCGCGATATATCTTTCGCCTTTGAGATATTGCTCCACAACCGGATGCCGGCCTTCGTGGATTTCCAACTCGCTTCCTGCGTGGACCTCGGGCTTGGTATATGCGCCCAAAGCCGCCACCTCGCCCAAAGCGGATAGCACATCCAATTCGGCGATGGCGCGCGCAGTGGCTAGAATTTGATTCGCCGCTTTGCTCAACTCGGCGCAAATTTCTTTGAATAAGCGCGTTTCAATTTCTTTGATGCGTTCTTCGGCGTTCAATACTAAAGTTTCGTATTCCTTCATCTCAGGCGTGATGAATCTTTCGGCATTGACTAAGGTCTGCTTGCGGATGTAACTTTCAGGCGCTTTCTCTGCCGCGCCGCGAGAGATTTCAATGTAATAGCCAAAGACTTTGTTATAACCAACTTTGAGCGTTTTGATGCCCGTCTTTGCTCTTTCAATGCCTTCGAGATTTGCAATCCAATCTCTGGCATGTTTCGAGGCTTCGATGACCGAATCTAATTCTTGTGAGTAGCCAGCGCGAATCACGCCTGTGTTTTGTAGTGTGGCGGGCGGGTCGTCGTCAAGCGCTTTTTGAAGGAGAGCTAATTCATTTTCGCAAACCGACCATTGACCGTTGATAACCGATGGCTGATTACCGATTACTGTTTTCACCTTCGGCAATTCAACAAACGTACTTCTTAATGCTACTAAATCTCTGGGCTGTACCTGACCCGTAAGTACGCGGTTGATGATTCTTTCAATATCCACAATTGGCTTGAGCGAGGCGCGTAATTCGGCGCGGAGCATTCCGTTTTGTACAAAATATTCCACGCCGTTTTGCCTGTGCTTTATTCTTTCCACTTTCAACAAAGGCTGGCTAATCCATTGATGAATGAGTCTTTTGCCCATCGGCGTAATTGTTTCGTCTAACACGCCAAGCAGTGAACCTTTGCGCTTGCTCCGCCCGTTCTCGGCGGAGTCGCCGCGCAGGGTTTCGGTCAACTCTAAATTTCGGCGCGTGGGAGAATCTAACGCCATAAATTCGTTTAGGCTGTAGGAACGAAGCGAGGTTAAGAGAGTCAACGCATTGGGTTGAGTCTCTTTGAGATATTGAACGATTGCGCCCGCCGCGCGCACGGCTAAACTATTCGCTTTCAATCCGAAACCGTCTAAAGTGGCTGAGTTGAATTGCGTCAATAAATTTTCGTTGCATTTGCCGGGTTCAAATTTCCATGCGGGTAAGGCGGTCAAATGTCCGCCGATGCCTTCGGGCAGAATTTGATTATCGGCGTATAAAATTTCGGCGGGATGTAATCTGGTTAACTCGGCGCGCAAGGCTTCGAGCGGCAATTCGGCGACGGCAAATTCTCCAGTGGTCACGTCTGTATAAGCAACAGAAGCAACTATCCCGTTGGCAGGAGCGGCGGAATCTAAGATCACGGCGGCGAGATAGTTATTCGCGTCCCCGGGCAATAAACTCGGCTCAGTGACTGTCCCCGGCGTGACGACTCTGACAACCTTGCGCGGAAAAATCCCCTTGCTGGGTTGCTCGCCAATTTGTTCGCAAATGGCAACGTGATGACCTTTTTCAATTAATCGCGCCAGATAATTTTCAATTGCGTGATACGGAATGCCCGCCAATGGCACGCGCACGCCGCCGCCGATGGGCTTGGAAGTTAAAACAATATCCAGATCGCGGGCGGTGATTTCGGCGTCTTCGTCAAAGGTTTCGTAAAAATCGCCAAGCCGAAAAAGTAAAATGCTATCGGGAAAATCTTTTTTGATCTCTAAGTATTGTTTGCGCGCGGGGGTGATTTCATCGGTGGACATTTTCTGATTTTACTATGAGGTTGTATAATTTGAAGAAAAAAACGGAGCGACGATGTATAAACTTGTTTTGGTTCGTCACGGGCAAAGCGCGTGGAATTTGGAAAATCGTTTTACGGGTTGGACGGACGTTGATTTAACCGAACTCGGCAAAGCCGAAGCGGCGGAAGCGGGTAAGTTGTTGAAAGCCGGCGGCTATGATTTTGATATTGCATATACTTCGGTTTTGAAACGCGCCATCAAAACTTTGTTTCAAATTCAAGAGGCGATGGATTTACATTGGCTCCCGGTTGTGCGGGCTTGGCAGTTGAACGAAAGACATTACGGCAATTTGCAAGGCTTGAATAAAACTGAAATGGCTGAAAAATTTGGCGAAGCCCAAGTGAAAATTTGGCGGCGTTCCTACGATGTGCCGCCGCCAGCTTTGGAATTGACCGATGAACGCCACCCAAAATTTGATCGTAGATACGCCGCGCTGACTCCCGAACAATTGCCAGCCACCGAATCGCTTAAGACTACCCTTGAGCGCGTGCTTCCTTATTGGAATTCCACGCTTGCGCCTGAAATTAAATCTGGCAGACGCTTGTTGATCGTGGCGCACGGCAATTCGATTCGCGCCTTGGTGAAATATTTGGATCATGTCTCTGAAAATGAAATCACCGAATTGAACATCCCCACAGGTTTGCCGCTGGTTTATGAATTGGATAAAGATTTGAAGCCGATCAAAAATTATTACCTCGGCGATCCTGAAGAAGCGGCGAAGAAAGCGGCGGCGGTGGCGAATCAGGCAAAAGGTAAATAGTCATTTGTAATTCGGGACACAAGGCTTGGCTTTGTGTCCTTTGCGTTTAATAAAGAGTAGAATCGGAATATGACTCTTTCCAAAGAATTTATTTTTGAATTGAAAAAGCGCTTCGCTGGCGACCTGCGGCTGGATGCGGCTTCCAAAATTTTATATTCCACTGACGCTTCGATGTATCAAATTGAGCCGTTGGGCGTGGCGATTCCAAAGCATCAAGCTGATTTGCAATCCGCCGTTGAATTAGCCGCGAAATATAAAATCCCCATCCTGCCGCGTGGATCAGGCTCATCATTGGGCGGGCAAGCCATTGGCGAAGCCCTGATTTTAGATTGCTCGCATTATCTAAATGCGATTCTTGAAATTAATCAGCAGGAACAATACGCGCTCGTTCAGCCTGGCGTTATTCTCGCGGATTTGAATCGTGAAGCCGCAAAGCATGGCTTGATGTTTGGTCCAGACCCCGCTTCGGCGGAACGCGCCACAATGGGCGGCGT
>JADLCG010000285.1 GCA_020847355.1 Anaerolineales bacterium
ATTTGTTTTCTAAATGCTTACGATCGACTACTTAGCGCGAGGAATAGATTGCCATCGTAGAACAAAGGGTAAAAACGAAATGACAGGTTGTATAATTGAAATTGAGGTGAACCATGACCACATTTGAACAAACCCTGCTCCGCGAAGTTGCCACCCTGCCCGAAGCGCGTCAAGCCGACGTATTAGCGTTTATCCGCTTTTTGAAGATCAGCCTGCCTGATAAAGAAAAAATCAAAGCGGATTTCAAAGAAGCGCTGAAAGACGCGCAAGCAACAGCCCAAAGACTCAACATCACCCAAGAGGATATTGACGCTGAAATCCGCGCTGTAAGAGATGGAAAGTAATGAAGCGCGTCGTTCTCGACACAAACATCATCATTTCCAGCGCGTTGGGCGGCGCGCTGGTTTTGATTTTAGAGAAATGGGGAGAGGAAAAATTTACAGTTGTCGTTACAACCGATGTAGTAGACGAATATTTCGACGTCCTCAATCGTCCCAAATTTGGCTTGAAACAGGAAACCATAGACAAGCTTACAGGGTTTATATATCAGTTCTCAGAATTTGTCGTCGCAGAAGAAAAAATCAGATTCATCGAAGACGACCCGAAAGATGATAAATTTCTCGAAGCGGCAATAGCGGGCAAAGTAGAGTACATCGTCAGCGGAGATAAACATTTGCTTGACCTCAAAGAATTTCGTTCCATTCCAATCATCACTGGGCGCGAATTTTTAGATTGGTTGAAGGCAAACGAGTAGAGACCGTCACAAGCGCGGAATACTGGCGGCGAATCCGCTAGAGTTTGAAAATACAAACTCAAAATCCCAAATTTACATTTGCTTTATAATCGCCCGCCTATGAAAAGAAAATACAGAAAACAACGTCCGCTCACCCCGGCTTGGTTGGATACACTGATCGGCTGGTTGGAAGTCCTCGCCGCGCTTGGTTTGGTCGCTGGCGCGGTTTACGCCGCGCTCAGTTTATTTGAAATATTCTAAACATAATGCCGCAGGATGCGCTTCAGCGCCTCCAATATTTCGGGCTGGGTCATCTCGCTGGCGGAGAGTCGGTGCATAATGCGGCGGAGCGCATCCGCTTTTTCGGCGCGGGAGAGGCGGCTAAAAGAGAATCTGCGAAACAAGCGCCGCAGAATCTCCAGCTTTTGTCCGCGTGAAATTCTGCTCTCGGCTTTCATTTTTCCTTGTGTGTCCATTTCAGCGCGCAATCATACCCGCGCCGAGTCAATCACGCCCGCCCCATTTGGGGGATGCGCAATCAAGCGTCAATGCTCAAATCTGAATAACGGCTCACAACTCCTTTAGAATTTCGGCGCGTTTTTGCTCGTACTCCAACTCGGTGATCAAGTTCGCCGCGCGCATTTCTTGCAACTCTTGCAATCGGCTCACGCGGCTCGACGCATCACTGCGCTTGGTAAGCGCCGCATTGGCGCGCTGAATTTTCCCAGCCGCTTCATTGCGCGGGAGTTTGCCCATCCATATTTTGCCGCCTACAAAAATGACGAGGAACAGCAAAAGTCCGTAGATCGCGCCGGCGTAAAGACTCATCGGGAAGATGCCCAGTTCAACTCTTTCGGCAGTGACGGAGTCCACGCAGTACCAAGTCAGCGTGGTGACGCTCTCAATCGGAGACGGGTTGTATTCCTGCGTTTCCAATTGCATCTCGCCGCGCGGACAAACGAACGGCTTGGCAATGCGGTTCATAGAAGGAAAAGCCGCGCCCAAGCCGATCGAACAAACGGTAATCCCCATGAAGATACACCAGATAAAGGTCAAGCCTAAAATAATCTGCTTATTTTCCATTGAACAAACTCCTTAAACATAAGTATAGTACTTTCGGAATTTCCCTGCTCAAGCCGCCGTCCTCGGCGGCGAGGACGGCGCCTTGAGCGATGGTTTGTAAAATTTATTTTGACCGACTACTTAATTCTGTGGGCTTTCAAAAAATTTCACCACAGAGCGCACGAAGAACACGGAGAGACCCTTCTGAAATCTCTCTGTGGACTCTGCGTTCTCTGTGGTGAAAGGTTCTTTAGTCCATTCCTTTAGAGATTTCCACTCCTTAAGCATAAGTATAGTACTTTCGGAGTCGACATTGCCCGCAAAATTAGAAACGGCATAAAACTTATCGGCGCTTTTTTCGCGTTCCTTGCATTTGAGCCGAGAATATGAAATAATCGGCGTATGAATTGCCCTAAATGTCAAAACGAAAATTTTCAAATCGAGAAACCGTGCGCCGAATGCGGCTTTCAAGGGGATACGCAAACGCTCATGGAATTACAGCATTTAGATTGGCTGTTGAAGCAAATGGAAAGTTGGGAAGAACTACATTTAGATACGGCGGCAATCGCCGAGTTGAAGAAGCTGTATAAAACGCGCTTCCGCAATGCGCTGGTAAGTTTAGGCTTACGCCTGCCGCCGCTCACGCCCGCAGAAGCTGAAAAAGCCTGGGTGGAATTGAGCCATCTGGAAGCGCTCTTTGAAAAAGCCACAGAGTGGCAAACTGCCGGATATTTGAACCCGGAAATGGCGGGGCAAGATCCGTTCAAGTCACAGCGCGCCTACGCCGCAGAATTGCGCGAACGTTTGGAAGAACATCCGCATCCAGACCTCGCATCCAGCGATCAGAGTCGGCTTAAGACAATCAGCTTTTTATTGGATTATGTAGATTTGCTGGCTTCGCGGGAATGGTTCAAATCCAAAGCGGATCTGGAGCAAGCCATCGCGCCGCTGATGAAAGAATTGGTCGGCATCACCACCGATAACGCGCCTAAGCTATAACCCGAAAGGAAAAAGAAATGACGGAAATCAAATATGAAATTATTCGTAATCTGGGCGTGATTTCAAAATCCGCGAGCGGCTGGGCGAAGGAATTGAACCTGATCAGTTGGAACGATAGAGAACCAAAATATGATCTGCGCGATTGGTCTGCCGACCATACAAAAATGGGCAAAGGCGTAACGCTCACGCAGGAGGAAGCGCTAGCCCTGCGCGAATTGCTAAGTTCGTTGAGTCTCTAGCGGCAGTTGCAGGTGAAAGACGCTCCCCGTAAGAGCGGCTTCATCATGCCCCTTGCTTTCCACCCACGCCTTGCCGCCATGCACTTTGGCAATGCCGCGCACGATCGCCAAGCCCAAGCCGGGTCCGCCGGATTTGAACGCCGTCTTGCCGGAAGAATGTAACGCCACGCTCCCCACTTGATAGAATTTCTCAAAGATCAATTCGTGATGTTCAAGGTCTATGCCGATGCCGGCGTCTTCAAAGCGGAAATCTACGGCTGGGATTTTTTCGTCTAAAACGGCGGGCTGAACGCTAATTTTCACTTTGCCGCCATCCGGCGTATATTTGATCGCGTTGACCAGCAATTGATACAAAGCCTTTTGGAGCAAAGACGGGTCGGCGTAGATGTAACTCAGCGTTTCGTCCTGTTCGATCGTGATTTCAATATTTCGCTCGGCGCTCTCATGCTTCAAAGCGTTGAGGAGCTCCGCCAATATCATTTTCACGGAAAGCATGGTCGGCAAAACTTTCAGCGTCTCGCTGTCAATCCGCGAAACGTCCAGCATCATGTTGACCACCTCATGCATTCGGTCTGCGCCTTTGAGGATGCCGCCGAGCGCTTCGCCTAAAACAGCGTTAGCTTTTAATTCGCTGGAAGCGCTCAATAATTTGGCATACCCTTTTAGCACGGTCAACGGCGTGCGTAATTCGTGCGCCGCCACTTGAATAAATTCCAATTTATTACGGTCTAATTGTTGCAACACGGCGTTGGATTTACGCAAATCTTCGATCAGCATCCGATCGTTTTCGCGCATTCGAGTCAACGTGGTGCGGATGATCTCCAGCGCCATGCGCGGGCTTTGCGCCAGCATGGTTTCAAAATCCTGCTTCTCCATTTCCAGCGCGGTGAGTTCGGTGAGGGCGCGCACGGTGGCGGCGCGCGGCGCGGCTTGAATCATCGCCATTTCGCCGACTAAATCTCCCCGGCTGACAATGCGTAAAAGCCGCTCCTCGCCTTGCTCGTCAAACTTTTTGACAATGCTGGCTGTGCCTTCAGCGATGATATAAAAAATTTCTTCGTACGCGCCTTCGCGGCACAAAACATGATTAGGCGGATAGGTCTTGATCTCGGTCAGCGCCGCCATTTGAAGCAGTTCGTCTTCCTGCAAATCTTTGAAGGCGAAACGCAAAAGTTCCAGCTTGTCGAAAGTTTTCGCAACGTCCATTTAACAAGTATAAGCCAGCGCAGGCTTTGCGCTGGCTTGCTATATCCTTACAGGTCGCAATCTATTAACGAATTGGCATTTCCTGAATGCCGTATGGGAAGCCGTATTCCGCCATCTTTTGCATAAAGACTTTAGGTTCAAAGGCTTCTGGTCCCAGCACGCCCGCGCCTTGCCACTGACCATGCTCGATCAAATCCATCGCGATCACCGGCGTAAAAGCGGTCTGCGCCACAACTGCCTGACAGCCCCAAGTTTGCATACACGCTTCATTATCCGCAACTTGATATAAATACACTGCGCGCTTCTTCCCGGACTTTGAGCCGGTCACGTACGTCCCCGCGCAGGTCTTCCCCTTCATCTTATCGCCCAAATGCGCGGGGTCTGGTAAACAAGCGGCAACCACGTCGCGCGGGGCAACTTCCACGCCTTTGACCTTGATTTTCTCTTTATTATCCAAGCCTAATTTATGGAGCGTTTTCAAGACTTCGGTGAATTCATCGCCCAAGCCATATTTGAAAGTGACGCGCTTGACGTTTTTGATCCAACGCGGCACAAGCAAAACTTCTTCATGCTCCACATTGACCACTTCCACTTTGCCGATGCCTTCGGGGAATTCAAACGTCTCCGGTTCAGAGAACGGCTCGGTGGTGAACCAGCCTTTTTCTTTCTCGTAAACGATTGGCGGGTTCAAACATTCTTCAATTGTCGTCCAAATGGAAAAGGTCGGCGCGAATTCATAACCTTCAACGTATAAATCGCCGCCGTCGCGGATGCCGATTTCGTCAATCTCGTCAAAAAGTTCGTCTGCCGCGTATCGGGCGAACACATCCGCCATGCCGGGCTCCACGCCAAAGCCCACTAACGCCAGCAGGTTCTTCGCTTCCCAGTCTGCGGCTTTTTCAAATTGATAATCGCCCAATTTCACGCCGGTCTTTTTGAACGGCTCGGTTGGGTGCGGTTGGGAGAGCGTCATCGCCATATCCATATATTTGACGTTGGCGTTGAAAGCCGCGTCAAAGATTTGCTCGTTGAAGATCGGGTCCACGGCGTTCATGATCAAATCCACTTGATATTTCCGCGCCAAGGCTTCGATGCTCGCGCTTTTGCTGGCATCCACAAATTCCACTGGGAAGCGCTTGGCGTCGCCCAATTTCTTTTGGACTTCTTCGGCGCGCTGGGTGTTATATTCCGCCAGAACCATGAGTTCCAGCCAGGGGCGCGGTTTGGCAATTGCGGCAATGGCTTCGCCCACGCCGCCGACTCCGATGAGCAATACTTTCATATAGGATATTCTCCATTCGTTTTATCGCCCGCTGGCGCGGGCTAGATTGATAAGATTAGGCATTATCGGAAATTATTTCTGGACGCGGATTTTTTCTTCTTTGATCAGCGTCAATCCGCTCTCTGCTCAAGCCGCCGTCCTCGGCGGCGGGGACGCCGCCTTGAACGATGGTTTGTAAAATTTATTTCGACCGACTACTTAACCTAAGTTGTTACCGCAAATCTTTTGCCGCGAATTTCACTAATTCACGCGGATTTTTTTGAAGCGATTAGCGAAAATCCGCGTAATTCGCGGCTAAAAAGCTCTTAGCAACTACGTTTTAATAAAAATCATTGCAAAGGTAGCAACTTGAGTTACTTAAGTAACATCGGTGATTAAAAAGACGGCATAATTCCTTATGCCGTCTTTTTCTATAATTAATAGCGGTTGGGCGCTTTACTCTGGCTGTTTGGGTTGAGGACGATCATCAACGACGCTAAATACGCTTTTACAAACGCATCCCCTATTTTCTTGATATTACAAACGAACGCTTTCATTTTATACCTTTCAGGTTATGGTTCCGCTCCTGACGATTTTCAAGAGGCGGATTAAGTTGGTTGGAAGCTTCGACAAGCCCGAGCGGGCGCGAAGCGGATTCCCGTTCTAAAAATAAATTTCCTTAACGATCTTCAGATAGATAAACGATTCCGTTTCAAGAACGCCGTCTACCTTGGCGAGTTTTTCGGTCATAAAGCGAAAGAGGCCTTCGTTATCGTCGCAAAAGACTTCGATCATCAGGTCGTATCTGCCGCTGGTGGCGACGATGTAAACGACTTCGTCAAATTTGGCGATCTTTTCCGCAACGCTCATCATTTTGCGCCCGTCTGTGCTCACGCCGATCATCGTCATGGTGCGTTTGCCCATCATGGGCGGGTTGGTGACGGCGACTACTTTGAGATAGCCAAGCTCCACGAGGCGGTTGTAACGCTGACGGATCATGCCGGGCGAAACTTTGAGTTGTTCGGCAAGTTGGGCAAATGCCGCCCGCCCATCGCCGCGCAAGGCATGGATGATGTGGTGGTCAATTTTATCGAGGCGATCGGGGCGCTTTGTGCCGATAATGCTTTCCATACCCTCATTCTATAACGATTATTTATTTTTGTCAAGAGTTTTATGATGATTTGTTACTAAACAGCTTTCTTTTTTGACATTTATTCAGATATTCTTGGCGGTTTCAGCGCAATGGATTAAGCGTCCAGCGGAGATTTGACCGCTAAGCCGCCGCGCTGGAGGACGTGGGTGTAGATCATGGTGGTTTTCACGTCTTTGTGTCCGAGCAGTTCTTGAACGGTGCGAATGTCGTAGCCGCTTTGAAGTAGGTGGGTGGCGAAGGAATGGCGAAAGGTGTGCGGGGTGACGCGCTTGTTGATTTTTGTAATCTGCAAGGCGTTTTTAATGGCGCGTTGGAGGGCGGTTTCGTGGATGTGGTGTCGGCGGGTTGTATTTGTCTCTAGATCGGTGGAGAGGGTCGAAGCGGGAAAGATGTATTGCCAGATCCATTGTTTTGAGGCGGTGGGGTATTTTTCGCTAAGGGCGAAGGGCATGTAAACGGAGCCAAGACCAGCCGCGAGGTCCGCTTGATGAAGCGTTTTAATCTTAATCAAGTGTTCGCGCAGGGGATTAATGAGGCTGTCGGGCAACATGGTGGTACGGTCGTCCCCGCCTTTCCCATCATAGACGAGGATGCTATGATTTTCAAAATCTATGTCTTTGACGCGCAGGCGCAGGCATTCCATGAGGCGCAGTCCGCTTCCGTACATGATTTGCGCCATGATTTTGTAGGGGTATTCTACGTTGGCGATGATCAATTTGGCTTCTTCTTTGGAGAGGACGTTGGGGACGCGCTTGCCTTTTTTGGGGCGGGTGAGGCTGAGTTGAGATTCATCTAGCTGAAGGCGGAGGACGTTGCGATAGAGGAAGAGGATGGCGCTGAGGGCTTGGTTTTGGGTGGAGGCTGAGGCTTGACGGGCGACGACGAGATGGGTGATGAATTGGCTGATTTCGGGGGCGCCCATTTCTTTTGGGTGGCGCTTGTTGTGGAAGAGGATGTATTCGCGCACCCAAGACAGGTAAGTTTTTTCGGTGCGGAATGAGTATTGTTTGAGGCGGATTTGTTCGCGGTATTGATCGAGGAGTTTTTTGCCTTGCGGAGGGGGCGCGGGAGGTTGGTTCATGTTTTTCTCCTTCAGCTTTTATGTTTTTGAATTTAGCTTCCGCATTTAGAAAAGAGCCTGTATAATTC
>JADLCG010000286.1 GCA_020847355.1 Anaerolineales bacterium
GGCAAATCTACGATGATGAATACGCTGGGCTGTTTGGATCGTCCCACTTCCGGCGAATATATTCTGGATGGCGAATCCGTGGGCGAGATGAACGACGATCAACTTGCCAGCGTGCGGAATCGCAAAGTCGGCTTTGTCTTTCAAAGCTTCAATTTGCTTTCGCGCCTCACGGCAATCGGCAATGTGGAATTGCCCTTGCGCTATGCCGGTCTGACAGAGGGCCGGCGCGAGAAAGCCATCGCCTCGTTGGAAGCGGTGGGCTTGAAAGAACGCATGAAGCACAGACCCTTTGAGCTTTCCGGCGGTCAGCAACAGCGCGTGGCTGTGGCGCGCGCGCTGGTCAACGATCCGGCGATTATCATGGCGGACGAGCCAACCGGAAATTTAGATTCAAAAGTTGGGCAGGAAATTATGAATTTGCTCCTCAACTTGAACAGAGAACGCGGCACAACCTTAGTCATTGTGACGCACGACCCCGCGATTGCCGAACAAACTCAGCGCGTCATTCGCCTGCGCGACGGTCTGCTCGAATCGGACGGCTATGCCGAACAAGCCGGAAAGAATAAACGATGAACTTTTCACAAGCTCTGCTTGAAGCGATAGAAAGTTTAAGCGGCAATAAACTCCGCTCCGGCTTAACCGTGCTGGGAATTGTCATCGGCGTGGCGGCGGTGATCGCCATGCTGGCGGTTGGTAATGGGGCGCAAGCCTCCATTACCGGCTCAATCTCCAGCATCGGCACGAACCTGCTATTTGTCTTCAGCGGCGGACCCGATCAAGGTCCCGGCGGCGGACCAGGCGGCGTTCAAAGAAGCGGGAATAATATCCGCCCGTTGACGCTGGCAGACGCCGAAGCCCTCAGCGATCCGCTTGCCGCTCCTTCGCTTGCGGCGGTGGCTTCCGCTTTACAAGGTAATGGAACGATAACCTATGGCGGCGAAAAAACAAACACCTCGATTAATGGCGTAACGCCAACTTACTACACGGTTCGCAATCTGGAATTGAGCGAAGGCGAATTCATCAACGAAGAACACCTGCTTGGAAATATGTCCGTTGCAGTGTTGGGACCAGAGACCGCCGATACGCTGTTTGGTCGTCACGATGGCGTTGTGGGCGAAACGATTCGGATTGAAGGTCAGCCCTTTCGCGTGATCGGCGTTTTGGTCGCTAAAGGCGGCGGCGCATTTGGCAGTGAAGACGCGGGAGTCTACGTCCCATTCACCACCGCGCAAGCCCGCTTGATCAAGCGCGAATCGCGCGATCAAGTGGATATTATCTTCGCGCAAGCCGCCTCCGCCGAAGCCGTGCCAACCGCAGTGGAAGAAATTTCAGCCGTCCTGCGCCAACGTCATCGCACGGTCGTCGGCGCGGATGATTTCTCCGTCCTCACCCAACAAGATTTTCTTTCCACCTTTTCCGCCATCACCAACGTCCTGACCGTTTTTCTCGGCGGCATCGCGGGCATTTCGCTTTTAGTCGGCGGCATTGGCATTATGAACATCATGCTCGTCTCAGTCTCCGAACGCACGCGCGAAATTGGTTTA
This sequence comes from Anaerolineales bacterium, assembly GCA_020847355.1. Lineage (GTDB taxonomy): Bacteria > Chloroflexota > Anaerolineae > Anaerolineales > Villigracilaceae > Villigracilis. Next base: position 1,545 of record JADLCG010000286.1, read on the forward strand.
CGCAAAGCGCTCGGCGCGCGTAAACGCGATATCCTTTTACAATTTCTCACCGAGTCGTCTTTGCTTAGTTTTCTGGGCGGGGTGATCGGCATCATCTTCGGCTGGCTGATTGCCTTCGTGATCGGGAAAATCGCGGCGGCGTCCGGGACGGATTTCACGCCCATCGTGGGCAGTAACGCGATCATCCTTTCCACTAGCTTTTCAGCCGCCATCGGCTTATTCTTCGGGATTTATCCCGCCAGCCGCGCCGCCAACCTCGAACCAGTGGAAGCCTTACGGCACGAATAATGTTGAAGCGTAAAAATATTTCTTGGATATTTCTCCTCGCCTTGGCGACTCAAGCCTGCGTCAAACTGCAAGTCATGTCGCCCGCGCAACTGACTCCGCAGACGCTGGATTCTGTTACTCAAGCAGTATCTACGCCCATGCAAAAACCAACCGCCACGCCGCGCCCCACGCAGACTTTAGAATTGCCCACGCCCACCATCGCCTTAGCGGAAGTGACCATCACCGCCGTCAAAGGCAACCTCAACATTCGGCGCGGACCAGGCTTAGCGTACAACTCCATCGGCGTTTTATATGAAGGCACAAGCGCCACAATCATCGCGCATGACGTGCTAACCAAATGGGCGCAAATTCAAATCCCTAACTCAACTAAAACCGGCTGGGTTTCTGTGCTGACGAAATATTCGCAAATTACCGGCGATCTGGAAGCCTTGCCCGGCTTCACCACCAAAGAGTGGCCCATCACCGCCTACTTGCGAAATTGCACGCATCATCAAATGTATATCATGCCCGGCGAAATTATTTTGCCGTCTTCTTATGCCATCCCTGAAAATGAAATTTGGCTCAACCCGGGGCATTACTTTGTTTACGATTTTGACCTGCCCAACCTGCCCGAAGTCAAAGAGTTTGAAATCCGCGAAGGGCAGGAAGTTGAAATTGTCGAGGATGGTTCCGGCGAACGGCGCTTATGCCCAAAGGGATGACAATTCCCCGCTTCTTACGATACAATCAAGATTATGTCCCCATTCAAAATCCTTATCACCGACGGCTTGGATGAAAGCGGACAAGCTGTCCTACGTTCCTCTCACCAGGTAGATGACCGCACTGGTATTTCCGCAGAGGACCTGCTCAAGGTCATCCCCGAATATGACGCATTAATCGTTCGTGGACGTACAAAAGTGAACGCCGCTGTTTTTCAAGCGGCGGTTAACTTAAAAGTAGTTGGGCGCGCCGGCGTTGGCGTGGATAACATTGACCTTGAAAGCGCCAAACAAAAAGGCGTGGCAGTCGTCAATGCGCCGCTCTCAACTTCCTTAGCCGTTGCCGAATTGACCTTTGGCTTAATGCTCGCCTTAGCGCGCGAAATTCCGCGCGCCGACGCCGCCATGAAGCAAGGTCAATGGATCAAGAAAGAATTGGAAGGCGTGGAACTGAACGGCAAAACGCTCGGCGTAATTGGCTTTGGGCGCATCGGCGTGGAAGTGGGCAAGCGCGCCGCCGCCTTCGGGATGAATGTCATCGCCTACGATCCGCTCCTCGAAGCTGACGAAATCAAACGTCGCGGAGCCGAGCCGCAAGCGCTGGATGATCTTTACGCCTCTGCTGATTTCATCTCCCTGCATCTGCCGCTCAGCATCCAAACCCGCGATATGGTTGGCGCGAAAGCCTTCTCGCAAATGAAAGACGGCGTGCGTTTGGTTTGCGCGGCGCGCGGCGGAATTATTGACGAAAAGGAATTGGTCAAAGCCCTCAACAGCGGCAAAGTGGCTGGCGCCGCGCTGGACGTTTTCACCGAAGAGCCGCCCGGAAAAACTGAAACTGTTTTACACCCGCGCGTGATCGGCACGCCGCATGTTGGCGCGCAAACCGCCGAAGCGCAATCTCGCGCTGGCGATGATATCGCCTCTGAAGTTCTCAACGGCTTGGAAGGCAAGCCGCTCCGCTGGAAAGTGGCTTAAAGGACAAAAAATCTAAAAACTTGGAGAACCTATGTCTGAAAAACTGAATCAACTCAAAGAGATTCTCGGCGAAGTCTCCGATCTAAATCACGCCGCCGGCGTTTTAAGCTGGGATCAAAATGTGAACATGCCGCCGCTGGGCGGCGAGGCGCGCGGTCAGCAAATGGCTACGCTTGGCAAGATCGCGCAGGAAAAATTTACCGACGACCGCGTTGGCAAACTGCTCGACGAACTAAAAAGCCAATTCCCGCCCGCTTCAGACGAAGCGAATATGGTCCGCGTCGCGGCGCGCAATTACGATAAGGCGAAGCGCGTCCCTGCGGAATTTGTCGCCGAGCAAGCCGTTGCCACCGCCAAAGCCTTTGACGCCTGGGTGACCGCCAAAGGCAAATCGGATTTCGCGCTCTTCCAACCGCACCTTGAAAGAATGGTTGAGTTGGTTCAGCGTTACATCTCATTCTTTCCGGCGGGCAATCATCCATACGATACCCTGCTGGACGATTACGAACCCGGCATGAAGACTTCCGAAGTGCAGGAAATCTTCAGCGCCCTGCGCCCCAAACAAGTGGATTTGATCAAGAAAATCAAAGCCGCCAAACAAGTCAAAGCCGATTTTCTGCATAAAAAATACAACGAGAAAAAAGTTTGGGATTTCAGCGAAACCATCATCTCCCAATTTGGTTACGATTGGCAACGCGGAAGGCAGGATAAAGCGCCGCACCCGTTTGAAACCTCCTTCAGCGTGAACGATGTGCGTATCACCAACCGCTTTGAAGCGGATAATCCGCTCGCCACGTTATTCAGCGCCATGCACGAAGCTGGGCACGCAATGTACGAGCAAGGCGTGAACCCGGCATACGAAAGAACTTCGCTGGCTAACGGCGTTTCTTTAGCTGTCCACGAATCGCAATCGCGCATGTGGGAAAATTTAGTCGGGCGCTCGCTCCCATTTTGGGAATATTTCCTCCCGCAATTGAAAAAGGCATTCCCCACCCAGTTAGCTGGCGTGAACGTAAAATCCTTCTATAAAGCCGTCAATAAAGTGGAGCCGACCTTCATTCGCGTCAACGCGGACGAGGCGACCTACAACCTGCACATCATGCTCCGCTTGGAAATTGAGATTGGCATGGTGGACGGCACGATGAAGGTCAAAGATCTGCCCGAAATTTGGAACGCCAAAATGCAAGAATATCTCGGCATTACCCCGCCGGATAATGCGCGCGGCGTTTTGCAGGATGTGCATTGGTCGAGCGGCTTGATTGGTTACTTCTCCACTTACGCGCTGGGCAACCTCGTCTCCGCGCAATTGTGGGAGAAAATCAACAAAGATATTAAGAACCTCGACGACCAAATTCGCAAAGGTCAATTTGATGCGCTCTTGGCTTGGTTGCGCGAGAAAATCCATGTGCATGGTCGCAAATACGATCCGCAGGATTTGGTTCAAAAAATCACCGGCTCCAAAATTGATTCAGCCGCATATACGCGCTATCTCACCCGCAAATATTCCGATATTTACGGGCTATAATTTGAATTGACCAACAAGATGCCCGCTCGTTTGGGCATCTTTTCTTTTGACAATGATCAAACGCAAAATTTTTCTCTTCGCCTCTTTACTGACGCTGATAGCGGCTTGCTCGCCAACGGCAAATTCGGCGCCGACAGCCTACCCGCCGGAATATATTCCCACCGTAGTGGCGCTCACCGGTCAAGCCATCTTCGCCACGGCCGATGCGCTCACGGCGGCAGTTGTGCCAACCCAAACTGCCTTACCGACTGAAACGCCGATCCCCGCTACGGCTTTGCCCAGCCCCACGCCCACCTTTGCCCCCGGCTTTACTAAATTCGCTCAAATTCGTTTTCTTTCGCCGGGACCGATGTCCAGCGTGATTTCTCCGCTTAAATTGCAAGTGATTATCGTTTCAGGCGAAAGCGAAATTGTCAAAGTGGATTTGCTCGGAGAAAACGGACGCCTGCTTCAGCGCGGCATTGAGCGCGTTAATCGCAACCCCAGCGGCGGCAACTATCGCAGTTTTGAAATGGAGTTTGAGATTCGCGCCGTCTCAGAAAATGGTTATATTCGCATCAGCTCAAAAGACGATCATGGGCGTATTCAAGCTTTGAATACTATGCCGGTTTTGCTCTATTCCATTGGCGACGCGCAAATTAATCCGGTTGGAAATATGATTTACGAGCGCGTTTCTTTGGACGGGTTGCGTGATGGCGACGAAGTCAGCGGGGGAGTGGTCAACCTCAAAGGCATGATCTGGCCCGTAAATGAAACCCCCGTCTTTGTAGAAATGCTCAAAGAGGACGGCACGCCGATAAGTTCGCGCGTGTTGAATTTCAACGGCACAGAGACTCAGCCTTTTGAAACCACCCTGCCGTATAAAATCACCGAACCCACGCCAGTGCGCCTGACCTTTCGTCAGGATAGCCCAGCCCTGAGCAACAGCGATCCGGACTTAAAACAGTTGGTTTATGTGTACACATTAGAGTTATTACTCAACCCTTAAAAGAGTTTACAAAATAAATTGAAATGGTATAATTCGCGGGCTATGCTTTCGGGGTGTGGCTCAGACCGGTAGAGCGCGCGGTTCGGGTCCGCGAGGTCCCGGGTTCAAATCCCGGCACCCCGACAAGA
>JADLCG010000287.1 GCA_020847355.1 Anaerolineales bacterium
CTGTGTACTGCATCACGGGAGACGGCGCGGCGGGCTTCAACATCATGGAAATGGAAACGGCTCTGCGCGAACGGGCGAACATCGTCGTGCTTGTGGCGGTGGACGACGGCTGGGGCATGGAACGCAGCGCGCACAACTTCGGCGGCATCGCGCCTGAGAATCATCAGGGCGTGGATCTTTCAAGCGAGATGCGTTACGACATCATCGCGCAAGGTCTGGGATGCTACGGCGAAAAAGTTGATTCGGTGGATGTACTGCCCGCCGCTCTCCAACGTGCGGTTGATTCAGGCAAGCCAGCCGTCCTGCACGTGACGGTTGACCCCGCCATCAACGCCGACCCGCCCGGCTATAAGCAGTTTCGGTATGTGAGGACTCTGTAGAAAGTAGCGCCGACTTCAGCCGGCTCTTGCGGGCTTGGAACTTCCGTTATGCAACGGGAGGGTTGCCCTGTTGCCGGGCAATCCTCCCTTTTTTGCCTCCGCCGCCGTCCTTTATGAAGCCCCCTATCTATCGCGGCGGGATTTTTAGAAGTATAGGCATCCGCATATGCGAGAACGCCCGCTTTGCGTTTAATTACTTGCGCGATTCCCGGCTTTCGCCCGATGATTCAGGCGATTGCGCTTCAATTCGCATACCAGAAAGTCGTTTCAAGGGTGGTCGTGGTAAGACGGTTTCTGAGAACGGTTTTTTGGCGCGCTTTTGTTGCGCAAGACTCGCCCGCTTTTATAAGCGGTCATAATCCGGCGGCTCGACTTTTGCTACTTTCGACATCGCCTTAAGAAATTTCGACTTGCTTGCGCGTTTGGCGCGCGTTTCCAAATAGTCTTCCGCGCCCAATGCGGAAAGTTTCTCAGCCAAAGCCAAAGTAATAAGCTGATTAATTGAGATATTTTCCTTTTCCGCCAATTCGCGAGCGGATTTGTGAAGTGATTCAGGAAGTCGTAAACTTAATGTGCTCATATTTGACCTGCCATTTCCAAAAACTCTTTTGGAGTTATTGCCTTAATGCCGAATTTCTCAATACCTTTGAAGCCGTTTACGTTATAGGTGACGATGTAATTACAATTTGCCGTAACTGCCAGTTCCAAAACCATATCATCGCCGGGGTCTTTGAGTTGAGGCCGCCACAGATAGTAAATTTGCCAGTGATTTGAATTGTTGATAATGAAATCAAGTATGTCGTCAACTTCTTTTTCGCTCAAAGCAATTTCGCCAATCATTCGTTTGGCAACGGCTTCATATTCAAGAGCCAGGGGAACAGAGAGGTTTAATTGGTAAATATCTTCATCAATAAGCGAAAAGAGTTTATAGGATGCTCCAAACTGCGAGCGCAAAGCCGTAACGAAGACATTGGTATCTGCGACGATCTGATGTTTGTCCATCGTGGTATTGTATATGATACCTTCGCTTTGGTCAATCCCCATTTGAAAATCGGAAACGCGCCTTTTCATCTCTACGTAACTTTACGCCGCTATAAAACGCAAACGGCTGGGACACGTGTCCCAGCCGTTTGCGCGATCTGCCTGAGTACATTTCACTTCAGTGCGGCGATATAAACAGGTGACGTCTCCCGCGCCAAGGACGGGTGTGGGGAATGAACGTCACGCGGGGATACCTCCCATGTGGTTTTCGTCCGCCGTTCCCGCGCGGGGATGAACCCCCGCGCTATGCCTACGAAGCCCGCTGAAGCGGGCTAGCCGACTTCAGTCGGCTTTGTAAAAATAGCCCGGACGTTTACGTCCGGGCGGGTGTGGGGACAGGCGCGCGCGGGTTGCCCCGGCGTTTTTCTCGTCCGCCGTCCCCGCGCGGGGATGAACCCCCGCGCTATGCCTACGAAGCCCGCTGAAGCGGGCTGGTTTAATCCCTCCACGAATTCAACACCTTCATATAATTCGCGCGTTCGAACGCCGCCGGTTCCTTGACGTTCTTCTGGCACATGCTGCCCTGCATCTGTTGAATGGACGTGTACTCGCGCTCCGCCATCCAGGTTTGCAGGTCAGCCAGCATGGACGGGACGACCGACTCGCCGTTGTGCAAAAGATTGGACGCCATCATCGCCACTTTTGCGCCCGCCATCATCGCCTTGAGGACGTCCGTGTGGGTATGGACGCCGCTGGTCAGGGCGAAGTCCGCGCTCACATTGCCGTATAAAATCGAAATCCAGCGCAGCGGGAGGCGCAGGTCGGCGGAGGTACTCAGGTCGAGGCTGTGGACGATGTCCAGTTCGTTGAGATCAAAATCCGGCTGGTAGAAACGGTTGAAGAGGACGAGTCCGCTTGCGCCCGCGTCCACGATGCGTTTGGCGAAGTTCGGCAGGGAGGTGACGAAGGGGCTGAGTTTCACCGCCAGCGGAATCTTGATCGCCGATTTCACTTCCGCCACCAGTTCGACCTGCGCGTCTTCGAGTTCGGCGGCGGTCAGGTTCGGGTCGGTGGAGAGGAAATAAAGATTGAGTTCGAGCGCGTCGGCTCCGGTTTCTTCGATGCGTTTGGCGTAACTCGTCCAGCCGCCTTTCGAGACGCCGTTCAAACTGCCGATGACGGGAACGCGCACAGACTTCTTCAACCCTGCAAGATGGTTGAGATATTTTTCCGGTCCCACGCCGTACATGCCGCCGTCGGGCAGGTAACTCAGCGCCTCGGCGAAGGAATCCGCGCCGCGCGAGAGGAAGTGATCGAGCTCCAGCGATTCGTGGATGATCTGCTCCTCGAAGAGCGAATACATCACAATGGCGGCAATGCCCGCCTCTTCCAGACGTTTGGCTTTGTCCAGTTTCTTGGACA
>JADLCG010000288.1 GCA_020847355.1 Anaerolineales bacterium
GAAAGCCAAGGCTTGCGCTTTGGTTTGAATTATGCCAGCCGCCTGATTTTCACGCAGCGCTTCAAGCAATTGACCGATAACCGGTCCAGCCGTAAGGTTGAGTTCTTGCATCAACTCATGCCCATCCAGCAGGCGCGGCGGAGAGATAGTCTCTTGCGGATGTTCCCAATAATTTTCAAGCAGGAGGTTGGCGATCGTCAAATATGCCTGCCAAATTTCAGGGGTGAGGTTGGCGGCGTAAGTTCCGCGCAGATCTGCCAGCGCTAACAAAATCAAATCCACGCCGGCTTCGCGGCTATCGCGGAAGAAGCGGTAGATCGCCTTGCGCGAAGGCATTTGCCCGTCTCGCGCAAGCGCGTTATAAAAATTATGAATCCGCATGTGCTGTTTAACGATGTTATGTAAACGGGCAATTTCATCGTTGCTCAAATTGAAAGCGCGCCCTCTTTCGGCGATTGCGTCAGCGCCTTGTTCGTCATGGTTAAAAAAGCGAATGCGTCCGTCGGGGTCTGTGGTTTTTGTCTCTGGTTTGCAAACGTCATGGTAGAGCGCGGCGAAGAATAAGAGCGCGCGCGCCGAGCGGCTCGGGTTCAATGAGTTTGAAAAATGATTTGCAAATTGAGTTTGATATTTGCTAAAAGCGGCAAATAAAGATTCGACAAAAGGGTTTGCGCGCGCCGGGTTGTCTTTCAAAAGCGTATCGCAAATTTCTTCCAAGGCGGCGATAACTTGGAGCGTATGCTTCCAAACATCGTAAACATGCGGGGCGGATTGGGCTACGCCTTTTAATTGAGTCAACTCCGGCAGGAGGAATGGGAATGTCCCCAGCATCTCCAGCGCTTTGAGGGCGGCTTCTGGCTTGGGTCCGTGCAGGATTTTGAAAATTTCGTCGCGTTTCCGTTCGGGCGAGACCTGCGTTAGTTCGCTGGAGAATTCTTGTAATTGGGCGCGGGTTTCTTCTTCGATGTGAAAATCAAAATTCGCGGCGAGGCGCACAGCGCGCAAAATGCGGATCGGGTCTTCTTGAATAGAAGTTGGCGAGCAAACGCGAATCAATTTCGCGGCAAGGTCTGCCCTACCCGCCAACGGATCTATAATTTCGTCGGTTTTCAAATCATAGGCGAGCGCGTTGACGGTGAAATCGCGCGCGCATAAATCGGCTGAGAGGGTTGCGCCGCGATAAGCGGCAAAATCCAGAAAAACTTGCGAGCCATCCGCTTGGGTTAGAATCACGCGCCCGGTATCGCGCTCTGCGTCGAGGGGCATAAAGTCCGCGTGGAGTTGGTTGGCAATTTTTCGAGCGTAGGCAATGCCGTTCGCGGGCAAAGCAAAGTCAAGGTCGGCAATGGGGCGTTGAAGCAGTAAATCGCGCACTGCGCCGCCAACAAGGTAGAGTTCTTGTTCGGCGGGCAAAATCCCTCTGATGGTTTCAATCAACGGGTGCAGTGGATAAGGCATATAAATAATTTCCGGCTTTTCTTTGTAACGGCTATGCTGACAGGCTTGCAGGGCTTCTTCGGGCGTTCTTCCTTGCGCGATAATTCTATCGTGTACTTTTGCCACCCAACGGCCCGCGTAAGAAGAAGGTTTGGCTTGCATAAATTTTATGCGGGCGGCTTGTATTTATCCAGATCAGCCACGCCGATGAATGGCAGGTTGCGATAATATTCGTCAATATCCAAGCCGTAGCCGAAGACGTATTTATTGGGAATGGAAAAGCCGAGGTAATGAATTGGAACTTCGGCTTCGCGTCTTTCGGGTTTATCCAGCAAGGCGCAGACTTTCAGCGTTTTGGGCTGGCGCGTCTCGAGCATTTGTAAAACGGCGGCGATGGTGTGACCGCTATCTACAATATCTTCAACGAGGATGACGTTCATGCCGCGAATATCGGTTTGCAAATCCAAAGTGACGCGCGCGGCGCGGCTGGATTCGCGGCGGCCGATTCCGTAAGACGAGACCGCCATGTAATCAATCATGTGCGGAATGGCAATGTTCATGCTTAGGTCCACCATGAACGGCACGCCCCCGCGCAGAATACAAATCAATAGCAAATCTTCCGACGCATATTCAGCGCTGATTTGTTTTCCAAGCTCGGCAACACGCGTTTGGATCGCGGATTCTTCAATTAATATTTCGGCGAGAAAATCTTGATAATTTTGCATGAGTAAAAACCATTTGAAAGATCAACGTGAGACTTCGCCCCGCTAGCGCGGGACTTCGTGGTGTTGGCGGCAACGGGCTTCATATAATTCAGAGGCGCCGACGATCACAACCGGATCGTCATAGCGCGCAGGTTTGCCGTTGACGAGTCTTTGCGTGCGCGAAGCGTCGTCGCCGCAGGTCATGCAAATCGCATGGAGTTTGGAAACGCTCTCGGCTTTAGACATCAATTCCGGCATCGCGCCAAAAGGCTCGCCGCGAAAATCCATATCCAAACCCGCCACAATTACGCGCACGCCGCGCGCGGCTAATTCCTCTGCCACTTGAATTACTTCCGCGTCCATAAATTGGGCTTCGTCAATGCCTACTACGGTTGTTTCCGCTTCAACTTTGTTGCGAATATCTGCGGCTTTTTCTACGGGCAGTGCGTCAAAGTTCGCGCCCGCGTGAGAGGTGACTTTGCCCGCCGCGTAGCGCACGTCAATCGCCGGTTTGAAAACCTGAACTTTCTGTTTGGCGATTGTGGCGCGCACCAAACGACGAATCAATTCGTCGGTCTTACCGCTAAACATCGAGCCGCAAACTACTTCAATGGAACCGTGTGTATGACGCATGTCACCTCATTCAAAGAAAATCGAAACGCTGGGTATCTCTCAAAAAAATAGGCAGACGTAGATACGTCTGCCTATAAGTTTACCTGAAAAAAAGTCTATTCAGTAGGAGCGGGCGCGGCGGGGGCTTCAGGAACTTCAAAGCCGAGCGCGCGCAGTTTCTTTTTAGCGGTGGTCAAAGCGGATTGAGCAAAGCCGTTGATCGCCAACACAGCCGCATCGCCTTCCGCCAACTTGGCGAGGAATTGACCAATCGTCAGAACGCCGGCTTTCTTCAAAGCGTCGGTGGCGCGGGGCGAAACGCCCAAATCATCCACTGCGCGATCTGGAGAAGTCTTGCTTTCTTCTTTGGCTTTCTGCGTTTCGACATATTCCTGACGGGCAGAGAGCTTCTTGTAGAAGCGGTCCACTTGACCTTCCACATCGAGCAAGCGGGCGGATTCGCCAGTGAAGAATGGATGACATTTGGAACACACGTCAATGCGCAATTCCTTCCGCGTGGAAGTCGTCACCCAGGTATTGCCGCAGGAAGCGCAAGTCACCTTGGCTTCGTAAGTAACGGGATGAATATCAGCTTGCATTATTCCACCTCAGCCGGAACAACATTGACGCGCTTGCGTCCATGGACAACGTCAAAAATCACAACGCCGTCCGCAATCGCAAACAAGGTATCGTCTTTGCCGACTAACACGTTCAAACCCGGCTTAATTTTTGTGCCGCGTTGGCGCACCAACACATTGCCCGAAAGGACAAATTGACCGGCATAGCGTTTTACGCCTAAGCGTTGGGAGTTACTATCTCGTCCGTTGCGGCTTGAACCGCCGCCTACTTTATGTGCCATTTCTACCTCGCTAAACTCTACTTCTTGGTTGATTTCTTAGGAGCCGGAGACTTCTTTTCAGCAGTCTTCGCGGTGGATTTAGGAGCCGCTTCTTTCTTCGCTTTGGCTGGTTTCTCAGCTTTGGGCGTTTCTGCCGCCTCAACAGTTTCGACTTTGGCGGGTTTCTGCGCGACAGGTTTCTCAACCTTGCGTTCTTCGCCGGGCTTGCCGATGAAATCAATCATCAAGCGCGTGTATTGGTGGCGATGACCGCCTTTCACGCGGATGCGTTTCTTGGGGCGATATTTGAACGAAACGACTTTGGGACCTTTGACATGTTCCGCCACAGTCGCCGAGACTTTGATGCCGTTCACAGTGGGCGTTCCCACGAGGAAGGTATCTCCGTCGCCCATGAACATCACGCGTTCAAAATCAAACGACTTACCCACTTCATGGGGCAGGCGATCCACGTCAATGGTGGAGCCTTCAACAGCGCGGTATTGCTTACCGCCGCTTTCAACGATTGCAAATCTCATTTTATTTTCTCCAGTCATCACTTTGCCGAGCAGTTTGCGGGGCGCTTTGCGCCCAACGCCCACTTTCGGGAAAGCTGGTTAATTACAGTCAACCGCCCTAGCTTTTTTCACTAGGGCAGAAGCGGACGATATTATACCTGCGAGATGGAATTACTGTCAACAATTTTCGCGGTAGATTTTTCAGGCAGGGCAATGCCCGTTGAGGCCGACCCAGCCGCAGTTAAGGCGGAGACGAAGCCCTTCCCTATTTAGGAAGCATGGCGGTCAGGGTTTTGGTCACGGCTTGGAGTTGGCTCGCGTGTCCTTGAATTTTATTCACGTCGCCGGTGCGTAAGCCAGCCTGCACGTCGGTGATGGTCTTCGTCGTGGAAGCCTCATTATCAATAATTTTTTGGGTGATGGCTTCTAGATTGGTGAGCAATTGTTTGACGTTCGCCGGAATAATGGGGAGCGGCTTCACGATGGGCAGGAGCACATCCAAAATTTGATTGGCGATCCGCGCATACTTAACCGTGAGCGTGTGCAGTGAGCCGATGGAATTGGTCAACTCCATCGCAATTTCCTGAATCGAATCAATCATGGTTTTATGTTGTTCGATGATCTTCGCAATATCGGTGATGGAACTGGTCAACTTATCCGAAAACTTGACATACGAACCCGCGCTCGCTTTAGAAATAGAACCTCCAGCTTTGGCATTCAATTGAGTTGGCATAATTATTCTCCTTATTTTTTTGCTCAACTATACCTTAAGTTATTCGCTTTGTTTCTTTAGAGCGAACTAAAAGCATGAGTCGGAAAGCTTCTCGTCACGGAGATTTCAAAAGGGTTTCTTCGCGTTCTTTGCGCGCTCTGCGGTTAAATAATTAGCCGCTACGACTTATTGACAAAGCTTTTCTTTCGGCGTATTCTAAATAAAACCAAACAGGAGGATGGCATGTCTGATTTAATTCAACTTGGAAACGTGAACGGTTATTTAGCAAAACCAGCGGGCGCAGGACCCTTTGCCGCGATAATCGTCATTCAAGAATGGTGGGGCTTGGACGCGCAAAC